>NZ_LVCU01000157.1:0-6569 GCF_001647185.1 Rhodococcus sp. EPR-147 | reverse complement strand
GACGTAGTCGTGAGGGTGCCACTCCCGCGCCATCGAGATGTGACGGTTCACATTGTCCTCGGCAGTGGGCACCAGCTCTTGCAGAAGCTCGAGTTGTGTCAGATCCCTGGCCATCGAGATGCCTCCTCGCGTTGACGTCAGCTCGCAAGCCTAGGGCGATCGATGCGCGACACGCGGAGGCTTGCCCGGATTCTGTTAGAGGTAGCAATCGATGTCTGCACGCAATGGTGCAACGTCACAGCTCAGCGAGCAGCGAGACCGGATCCCGAGGACGCGAGCGTCGCCGGACGGAACACCCAGCCACGGAGAGCGAGGAACCGGGCGGCTCCGAAGATGCCACCCACAGCGATGACGACCAGAACTTGGACGTACGTCGGCGGTGCCGGGAACAGGATGTGCACTGCGGCCAGTGAGGCGGTACTCAGGCCGAGCCCGATCAGGGCCAGTCCCCCGGCTTCCCACTGCGTCTGGAACCAGCCGACACGACCGGCCGCATGAAAGGTGTGACGGCGGTGCAGCTCGTTGGCGAGCACGGTACTTGCGGCCACACCTGCGAGGTTGGCAGTGAACGATCCGAGTGAAGCGAGAGCGACGAACAGCAGGGCGTACACACCGTTGCTCGATACCCCGACGATCACGAAGCGCGTGAACTGAGCGAACACCGACTCGCCGAGCATCCGCGACCTGATGCGGGGCGCACAGCCCGACGATCCGGACGCGGCCGGAGCTTTCAGGGAAGTGCTCACGAGGACTCCAGTTGTAGAACCGGAAGCGTCGGTCGGCGCTTCGACTCGATACAACTCCGCCCGAGAACGAATCGGTCTCGGGCGTGACGGAAGTCTCAGGCCTTCGTGGAACTTTCTTCCCGGGCGCGCTTCTTGCGGTCCAGGTCGATGTTGAGACTGTTGGGCTTGATCGATGCGACGAACAACACCGCAACGAGCACGACCACCACGACGATGGTGATGACGACCACCGCGATGCCGAAAATTGCCAAGATACCGTTCATGTCCTGCCTCCCGTGTCAGGCAATACGGTACTTGTCGTAGACAGGCCGGTCGACCACGACCCCTGGGTCGTTGCTGCAGGCTCCACTCCCGCCCCCTGAGGTCGTTACTGCAGGCTCCACTCCCGCCCCCCAGCTCAGCATCAGCTCACCGATCAGCTCACCAGGCGCGCCACGGCGCGCAGCGGCAACGACAGCCAGGTGGGCCGGTTGCGTGCCTCGTACAGAACTTCGTACACGGCCTTGTCCAGCTCGTATGCGCGCAACAGGTCGGCCTCCTCGCGGGGATCGTGCCCGGCCACCGAGGCGTAGCCGTCGAAGAATGCAGCGATGCTGCGGGCCGCCCACTTCTCGGCGCGCTCTCGCGCCGACTGGTCCTCGGGCAGATCGACCAGCAGGTGGTTGGCGGCGTAGTCGAACGAGCGCAACATTCCCGCCACGTCACGCAGAGCGCTGTCCATCTGCCGACGCTCGGCCAAGGTCTTCGCCGGCTCACCCTCGAAATCGATGAGCAGCCACCGTTCGGGGGTGCCCAACACCTGACCCAGGTGCAGGTCACCGTGGATCCGCTGCACCGTGGTGCTGTTCGACGCCTCCGCCCGAGAGATCAGCGCGGTCGCCGCCGGGATGTACTGCGCGATCTCCGGCACCACCCTGGCGACTCCCGAGATGCGGGCGAGGATCTCGTCGACGGCGGTGGACTCGACGGACCGTTCGGCGGTGCCCAGCACCGATGCCAGGTCGTGGTGCACCTGCGCCACGGCTGCTCCGATTCGGTGGGCGTCCGGGGCGAAATCTGCGGGCAGGTCTTCGATCGGCGTCTCCGGTGAGTCGAACACCTCCTGCACGCTGGCCAGCGCCGCAGTCCACCCCTCGGCGGAGTTCGCGGCGAAATCCTGAGCCATGCCGCGCGTCGTGGGTTCACCACCGACTTCGGTTTCCAGCCAGCCCCGAAGCGGCGCCACGTTGACGCTCCCCGCCTGTGCCAGCGCGCGATGCAGTTCCACATCCGGACTGATTCCCGGCGGCACCTGACGAAACAGCTTGAGCAACAGCAGATCACCGAGAATCACCGAGGTGTTGGACTGCTCGGCCCCGAGAACCCGACCACGCAGACCGCTCGGCACACTCGAACCGTCGACGACCTTGAATTCGATGCTGCCAGTGGCTTTTCCGGCAGCAAGGGCATCTCCGTACAGGCCGATGATCTCGGGGTCGCGTAGACCGTCGTAGACGGCCACCTCGCCCGCCACGGGCAGCAACCACGGTCGGAGGTCGTCGGTCGGTTCGGTCCGGAAGCCCAGGGGCACCTGGTAGGTCTGCACGACGGCCGCGCCGTCCTGTGTCAACTGCACCTCCACCAGCAGATGCTCGGCCGCGAAGTGCGGTTCGTCTCGGAGCACGTCGCGCGCGACGATCCGCACCGAACTCACCGTCGAACCCTTTGCGCCGAACCACCGTTGACCTGGCAACCACGCCGCCAAGGCGTCCTCGAGCTGGGGTTCGACCGTGCGTGCCACACTCGAGCTGGAACCGACCATGAGAATTTCTCGCCGCCTTCTTCGGAGTTTGCGAAGCATGTGAGCGTACGTAGCGAAACCTACCCACTCCCGGTGCCGCCCACACACCGACGGCAAAGACACCCGAACGTTATGCAGGTCGTACGCCGGTGCACAGACATGCTCGTAGAGTGGTCTCATGTCCGCTCCACTGACCGCCCACATCGACGTACATCGTGCCGGTGATCGATCGAAAACCCGTGTGTCCTGGCTGGACTCGAAACATTCGTTCTCCTTCGGCCAGCACTACGACCCCGACAACACCCATCACGGACTGTTGCTGGTCAACAACGACGACATCGTCACTGCCGGTCAGGGATTCGAGACGCATCCGCATCGCGACATGGAGATCGTCACGTGGGTGATGCAGGGTTCACTGGTGCATCAGGACTCCATCGGTCATTCCGGAATCATCTATCCCGGCCTCGCGCAACGGATGACCGCGGGCAAGGGCATCATGCACTCCGAAAAGAACGACTCCTGGAGCATCGACGGCAACAAGCACACCGAACCCGTTCGCTTCGTGCAGATGTGGGTACTTCCGGACAGCCCCGGTGTCACTCCCGGGTACGAACAGCTCGAAATCGGCGACGAATTACTGCGAGGCGGCTTGGTCACCGTCGCGTCGGGGATGGACAAGCACCGCGGGCAGGCGGCGATCGGCATCTCACAGAAGTCGGCTGCGCTGCACGCCGCCAGGCTGTTGCCCGGAAATTCGGCGACGGTGCCCGACGCCCCGTTCGTGCACCTGTTCGTCGCGCGCGGCACCGTCACGCTCGAGGGGGTGGGCGAGCTCTGGGAGGGCGACGCCGTCCGCATGAGTTCGACTGGTGGACAAACCATCACCGCTACCGAGCCGGCCGAGGTGCTGATCTGGGAGATGCATTCGCGACTCGGCGGTTGACGACCACGTTCGATGACAAGTTGATCACGGGAGCGCGTGGGGGTCTGTGCGCACAACAGACACCTGCATACACTCCGAGCGTTCACGATCGCCGATCTCGGAGGTACTCGACGTGTCGAATCAGAATCCGCCGCCCGGAAACTATCCCCCGCCCGGAAACTACCCTTCACCTGGTGAGTACCCCCAGCAGGGCGGGTACCCACAACAGCCGGTAGCCCCGAAGAACACGGTCGGCACCGTGGCTCTGGTGCTGGCGATTCTGGGTTTGTTGTTCTCCTGGACCATCGTCGGCGGAATTCTTCTCGGCCTGATCGCCATCGTTCTCGGTTTCATCGGACGGTCCAGGTACAAGAAGCGCACCGCCACCAACGGCACCGTGTCACTCGTCGCGATCATTCTCGGCTTCGTGGCCGCAGCTCTGTCGATCGTTCTCGTCGTCGTCGGCGTCGGCCTGTTCAACGCAGTGGGTGGCCAGGACTTCACCGACTGCCTGAGCAACGCAGGCAGCGATACTGCGGCGCAACAGCAGTGTGCCGACGAATTCCAACAGAACGTCGAGAACCAGTACGACGACTCGACTCCGAACTGAGTCGTAGCGTCGCTGCACTCACGTCTCGGTGCCTGACGGAGTCCGATCGTTTCGGGGCGTCGAGCCCGCTACGACCACCTGATTGCCGCCCTGCTGTTTGGCCTCGTACATCGCCGCATCGGCACGTCGCAGCAACAGTGTGGTGAGTTCGACGACGTCGAAACCGATGCCTTCGGCAACGGGATATGTGCAGTGCGCGACGCCGATACTCACTGTCAGTGGTGCGGGGTCCTCCGCGAAATACGCGGCACCCCGATACTTCTCGGCCAGTGCGAGGGCCTCGTTCTCGGCCGATTTGGTCACCACCGCGAATTCTTCACCGCCCACCCGCGCGACCAGCACACCGTCCGTGGTCAACCGGCGTGCGACTAGCTGCAGGGCGGCGTCCCCCTGGTGGTGACCGAATCTGTCGTTGATCGACTTGAATCGGTCCACGTCGACGACCATCACCGAG
Source organism: Rhodococcus sp. EPR-147 (assembly GCF_001647185.1). Classification (NCBI taxonomy): domain Bacteria; kingdom Bacillati; phylum Actinomycetota; class Actinomycetes; order Mycobacteriales; family Nocardiaceae; genus Rhodococcus; species Rhodococcus sp. EPR-147. The sequence continues at coordinate 2,057 of NZ_LVCU01000157.1, read as the reverse complement.
ACATCGGTCGCACCGAGGAAATACACCGGGAGCGCCTCGTCGAGCCCTCGCCGATTGCGCACCTGAGTGAGCGGGTCGAAGTTGGCCGCCTGCGCTTGGACCTGCAGTTTGAGGAGCAGGTACTGGAAGAAGGTGGGGCCCATGAACGTGATGGGCACGAGCACCACGAGTTGCGCGATGGCCAGACCGTGATCGGCCTCGGGCGAGAGCAGGATCAGCACGAAGAACAGCGTCATGGCCGCTCCGGCCCACAGCAGATGCAGCGCCATGACCCTCGGACTGTGGAAGAGCTGGACGTACACGCTGTTGGCTGCGAGCATCGCCAGAGCCAAGAAGGCGGTCTGCGGCGATCCGTAGGACAACAGAACCAGCGTTACTCCGATGTCCGAGTACGCGGCGAACATCACCGATACCCGCTTCGACGGCCACGGAGCCTTCAGCCAGGCGATACCGACCAACAGCGTCGACACGATCGCAACGACGAAGACCGACCTGGCGATCGCCGAGGTCGGCGGGGCGTCGGTGAGCCAGAGCAGCGCAGCAGCACCGAGTCCGTACGTGAACGTGCTCAGAGATGCAGCGAGGCGATACGGTGCGAGCGCACCGTGCAGGTCGAGGTAGCTGACCACCGACTCGTAGCTGTGTGGCTGGTTCCACCAGGTGCGCAGGAATGTCGATTGCACGTAGCCTCCATGCGCGTTCGGCTCAGAGATCACGGAACCGACAGGACGCCACCATGTCGGGCCGGGCCGGGCAAATCGGCCACGTCGATGCTATCGGACCCCCGTCAGCCTCGGATGTCTCTTCGTCGGAATGCTGTGAAACCTCCTATACCGACGACGATGGCCACCGCGACGAGCCAGCCGATCGGCACCGGGGTGAGCGTTGCTCCCGGCAGTCTCGGAACATGGGTGAAGGGCGACAGATCGAGCCACGGCTGCGGCAGGCCCACCACGGACCCGACCTGGCCGAGGGCGACGAAACCGGCCAGCACGGCCCACAGGACGGTCGCGAATCGAGGAAGAGCTCCGAACAGTGCCACGCCGATGGCCGTCACCACCCATACGGCCGGCAGCTGAACGAGTGCACCGACCAGAACGGACGGCAGTTCGCCTGTGACGTCGCCGGTGGCCGACCCGTACGTCAGCCCGATGGCGAGGCCGACGACCAGCAGCAGCCACGCTGCGCCGAGGACCGCGCACAGCAGGTGACCTGCCAACCACCGCGCTCGCGAAACCCCGGTGGCCAGCACGATCTCGGCCAGGCCCGCCTCTTCCTCGCTGTGCAACCGCAGCAGAGCCGAGACAGCGAACGCGGCGACTACCACGCCCACGATGCTCAGCACAGCGGCGATGAACGACTGCTCGACGGTGCTGCCACCGAACTTCTCCAGTGCCTCGCCGATGGCAGCGCTGCTGCCGAGTTGGTCACCGATCCCGCCGGTGGACGATCCGATGGCGATGCCGAACAGAGCAAGCCCGACGGTCCAGACGGCTACGGTCCCGCGCGAGAGACGCCACGCGAGAGCGATCGGCCCGGACAGCGAGGGTGCGGCCGCTGCACGGCCGCGGTGTTCGGCCCGCAAGCCGGCACGGAGAGCGCGTCGATTCGCAGCGGCGAACGCGCCGAGGCAGAATGCTGTGGCGGTCGTCAGTGACAGCATCATCGGCCACCACCGCTCGTCGGCGAACGGCCGTACCTGCGCCGACCAGCCGATCGGCGAGAACCACGAGAGGGTGCCCGAGCCTGCGTCGCCGATCGCACGCGCTGCGAACACCACGGCCAGCACGCCGAGGGCGTAACCGCGAGCCGCTCGCGCCCCCGACGCCACCTGTGCCGCCACGGCCGCACAACCGACGAAGACGAGTCCGACCACGGCGACCGACGCCCCGTATGCGACGCTCCCGGCTAGCGGGAGCCCGAATCCCCACAGCGAGATCGACGACAACGCGCCCGTCGCCGCCACCCCGCCGCCCGCCGCCAGCATCGCTGCCGCCAGACCCGCGTGCCGTCCCACGGCCGTCGACCCGATCAGCTCGGTCCGACCCGCATCCTCC
>NZ_LVCU01000156.1:0-8163 GCF_001647185.1 Rhodococcus sp. EPR-147 | reverse complement strand
GAGATCGCTGCCGAAGATCGGGCCGACGAGTGCCGCCTGTGCCGGTGCCGACAGCGTGCCGAGATAGAAGGCCTGACGGTCCGCCGCCGTCGGATACAGACCCTCGAAGCTGACCGCGTAGAGCAAGGGCAGCGCGCCGAGCAGAACGATCCACACCGGTGCCACCACACGATCGCGGCGCAGATACAACCGCAGCAACGCCCCCGTCCCGGTCAGGGCATTCATGCGTAGTACCTCAGGAACAGTTCCTCGAGCGTCGGAGCGGAACTGGCCAAGCTCCGCACTCCCGCGTCGGCCAGCACGTGCATCGTCGCCGCGAGGGCGTCGTTCTCGACGGTGCAGGTGACGGAGGAACGGTCCACGCTCACCGCGCTCACTCCGGGCAGTGCCGCCAGACCGTCGGGCACTCGGTCGAGCACCGCGGTGATCGTGGTGCGGGTCAGGTGCCGCATCGAGGCCAGAGTCCCGGTATCGACCGTCCGCCCCTCTCTGACGATGGTCACCGAACTGCACAGCGCATCCACCTCGGACAGGATGTGCGAAGACAACAGCACCGTGACTCCGCGTCGGGCAGCATCTTTCACGCAGTCGCCGAAGTGCTGTTCCATCAGCGGATCGAGTCCCGATGTGGGTTCGTCGAGGATCAGCAACTCGACGTCGGAAGCCAGGGCCGAAATCAGCGCGACCTTCTGCCGATTGCCCTTGGAGTAGGTGCGGGTGCGCTTGCCCGGGTCGAGGGAGAACCGTTCGAGCAATTCGGCGCGGCGGGCGGGGTCGAGACCGCCGCGCATTCGGCCGAGCAGATCGATCACCTCACCGCCGGTGAGCGACGGCCACAGGGTCACGTCGCCGGGAACGTAGGCCAGACGTCGATGCAGCGCCACCGTGTCGGCCGACGGATCGCCGCCGAGCAAGCGCACCTGTCCCGACGTCGGACGGACGAGACCGAGCAGAACCCGAATGGTCGTGGATTTGCCTGCCCCGTTGGGGCCCAGGAATCCGTGCACCTCACCAGTCGGTACGTGCAGGTCCAGTCCGTCGAGCGCCCGGACCGAACCGAACGTCTTCACCAGGCCGTCCACGGAAATTGCTTCGGTCATGACGTGGCCTCCAGATAGGTGTCCAAAGCCAGGGAGTCGGTGAACAATCCGTCGGTGTAGAGCTCGAGTGCAGGAAGCATGATCTCGTCACCGAGCGCGCTCAGGGCCTCGCGGAAATCGACGTCGGGGCCGGCCATCTGCACGTACAACAGCAGTCCGCCGACGTTCTGCCGCGTCAGGAATCGGGCGCGTGCCGCAGAGTCTCGACTGGGTGTGAAACGGCCGTCGCGAACACCGTCGTCGATGTAGCGGACGGCGTCGTCGACCATGTGCTCGAACAACTCTCGCGCCAATGTGCCGCCTGCGGAGAAGCTCCGCACGATGTAGGCGACGAGCGGGGCGTACTCGTCGATTCGGGCGAGCTGTTCCATCATTCCGGCGGGGGCGGACGACGCGGCCTTCGACTCCCGGATCACCCGCAGGACGTGCTCGTCGCACGCAGTACGCAGGCCGTCCTTGGACCCGAAGTGGTGATTGAGCAGCCCCGGAGAGACACCTGCCGCGGTGGCGATGGACCGCACGCCCGCGGTGAAACCCTGCGAGCCGAAAACGCCGATCGCGGTGTCGCGGATTCGAGCCTTGGTGGTGAGATCCTCCGATGCTGTACGCATGTACAGCACACTAAACATCCGTTCAATCAGACGCAAGAGTGTAAAGATGGACGGATGACTTCAGTAGTGAACTCGGGCATCGATCTCAGCTACCAGGACGAGAACACACGCGCGCAGGACGACCTGTTCGTGCACGTCAACGGCAAATGGCTCGAGGAGTACGCCATCCCGGCCGACCGCGCCGTCGACGGCGCATTCCGCACCTTGTACGACCGTGCCGAGGTCGACGTCCAGACCATCATCGAAGAGTCCGCCGACGCGAACCCGCCAGCGGGCAGCGATGCGCAGAAGATCGGCGACCTGTTCTCGAGCTTCATGGATGCCGACCGCGCGGAGCAGCTCGGCGTGACTCCCATCGCCGACGAGCTCACCGCCATCTCCGACGCCACCGACCTCGTCACCCTCGCAGGCGTTCTCGGCTCCCTGCAGCGCACGGGCGTGGGCGGCGCCATCGGGCACTACGTCGACACCGACGCCAAGCAGTCCGATCGCTACCTCGTGCACTTCAGCCAGTCCGGAATCGGTCTGCCCGACGAGTCGTACTACCGCCAGGACGAGTACGCGGACATTCGCGCGAGCTACATCGCGCACATCTCGAAGATGTTCGCGCTCAGCGGCATCGAGTACGACGCGCAGACGGTGTTCGACCTCGAGCAGAAGATCGCCGCCGGTCACTGGGACGTCGTCGCCAGGCGGGACGCCGAGAAGAGCTACAACCTCGTCGATTTCGACACGCTGGTCAAGAGCGGTGCCGGGTTCAATTGGGCTGCATGGATTTCCGGGCTCGGCGCAACCACCGAGCAGTTCGCCGAGATCGTGGTTCGGCAGCCTCCGTTCCTCAGCACTTTCGTCTCGCTGTGGAATTCCGAGGACATCGAAGCGTGGAAGGCGTGGCTGGCGTGGCGCGTCGTGCATTCACGGGCACCGTTTCTGACGAGCGCGATCGTCGACGAGAACTTCGCGTTCTACGGAACGACGCTGACCGGAACCGAGGAGAACCGCGAGCGCTGGAAGCGCGGCGTCTCCCTGGTGCAGGACGTGCTCGGTGAGGCCGTCGGAAAGCTGTACGTCGAACGCCATTTCCCGGCCGACTCCAAGGCTCGAATGAAGGTGCTGGTCGACAATCTCACCGAGGCGTACCGCCGCAACATCTCCGAGCTCGAATGGATGAGCCCGGAGACTCGACAGAAGGCGTTGGACAAGCTGGGCAAGTTCACCCCCAAGATCGGCTACCCCGATCGGTGGCGTGACTACTCGGGCGTCGAGATCAGCGCCGACGACCTGCTCGGTAACTACCGCCGCGGCTACACCGCGGACTACCAGCGCGACCTCGACAAGCTCGGCGGACCCGTCGACCGCGACGAGTGGTTCATGACGCCACAGACCGTCAACGCGTACTACAACCCCGGTATGAACGAGATCGTCTTTCCCGCAGCCATTCTGCAGCCACCGTTCTTCGACCCCGAGGCCGACGACGCGGCCAACTACGGCGGTATCGGAGCGGTGATCGGCCACGAGATCGGTCACGGATTCGACGATCAGGGTGCCAAGTACGACGGTGACGGCAACATGGTCGACTGGTGGACCGACAGCGACCGCACCGAATTCGGCAAGCGCACCACGGCCCTGATCGAGCAGTACAACGAGTTCGAGCCCAAGGCCCTGCCCGGCCACAAGGTGAACGGCGAGTTCACCATCGGCGAGAACATCGGCGACCGCGGTGGTCTGTCGATCGCCGTCGCCGCGTACGAGATCTCGCTCGAAGGCAAACAAGCACCGGTGCTCGACGGTTTGACCGGCCTGCAGCGAGTGTTCTTCGGCTGGTCGCAGGTGTGGCGGACCAAGGCTCGCGACGCCGAGGCGATCCGCCGACTCGCCGTCGATCCGCACTCGCCGCCGGAGTTCCGCTGCAACGGCGTCGTGCGAAATCTCGACAGTTTTCACGAAGCATTCGACGTACAGCCCGGAGATGCGCTGTACTTGGACCCGGGGAAGCGCGTCAAGATCTGGTAGTTCCAGGTAGGGCAATCGGGGAGGGAATTTCTGATGAGGGAATACGCACGCTGGCTGGCTGCTCACGGGGTGATTCGGTTTGCGGCCAAACGCGCAGCGGCCGCGGGCGATCCGCAGGCGATGCTGGTGGCCGATCCGGTGACGCGGGCAAATCCGACGCCGGTCTACGAGAAGCTGCGCGCCACCGCACCGCTGGTGAAGACTCGGATCTCGAACATCACCGTGCATCACCGGGTGGCGTTCGACCTGCTGCGCTCGGACGACTTCCGCGTCACGCAGCTGGGTGCGACCCTTCCCGGGCCGTTGCGGTGGATCGAGCGGCACACCAGATCCGGGGCACTGCACCCGATTCTGCCGCCCTCACTGCTCTCGGTTGAGCCGCCGGACCACACCAGGTACCGGAAGCTGGTGTCCTCGGTCTTCACCGTCCGCGCAGTGCAGAAGATGCGCGATCAGGTGCAGGAAACGGCCGATGCTCTGCTCGACGAGCTGTCCGACGGCTCCCCGGTGGTCGACATCGTCGATCGCTACTGCGCGCGCCTGCCGGTTGCTGTGATCGGGCGGATCCTCGGTGTACCGGTCGAGGACAATCAGCGGGTTCTCGAATTCGGTGAGATGGCTGCACCCAGTCTCGACATCGGCCTGTCGTGGGATCAGTTCAAGCAGGTCGAGCGTGGCCTGATCGGATTCGACGCCTGGCTCTCGCAACACATCGCAGAACTGCGCCGCAATCCCGGTGACGATCTGATGAGTCAGCTGATCGCCGCGAAGGACGAGGGCGTCGGCCTCAACGACGAGGAGCTCAGGGCCACTGCGGGATTGGTGTTGGCCGCAGGTTTCGAAACCACCGTCAACCTCCTCGGCAGCGGCATCCAACTGCTGCTCGACAACCCCGACCAGCTCGCCGTACTGCAGCAGGACCCGTCGCACTGGCCGACGGCCATCGACGAAATGTTGCGGATGGAATCACCGGTACAGCTGACCGCACGGATGGCCAAGCGCGACGTCGAGGTCGAGGGAGTGACGGTGCACGAGGGCAAGCTCGTCGTGCTGGTGCTCGCCGGTGCCAATCGGGATCCGCTGGTGTTCGAGGACCCGGACAGGTTCGACGTCACCCGCGCCAATGCCGGCAAACACCTGTCGTTCTCGGGTGGACGCCACTACTGCCTCGGGGCAGCGCTCGCGAAGGCAGAATCCGAAGTGGGCCTGAAGGCGTTGTTCGACAGATTCCCCCACCTGCGCTCGGCAGGCGAAGGAACCCGTCGCAACACCCGAGTCCTGCACGGATGGGCCACGCTGCCCATCGACCTCGGTGAACCGGCTACGACAACCGCAGGCCGGTAACGGAGTCGAAGAAGAACAACTCGTCCAGCTTGGGCACCAGTCGAATGGTTTCGGCCAGGGCGATCGACAACTTGCGGTCCACGCGAACCGCGATGCGGCCGGAGGTTGTCGACCAACCGCCGTCGGTGCTGGGCGCGGAGGCGTAGACGAACGACTCCGCACCCAGCTCCTCGATCAGCTCGACGGTGAGCTGCAACCCACCACCGTCACCCACCAGATCCCACGACTCCGGGCGGATACCGACAACGACGCGCTCGCCCGCCGAGGACGGGACGGGTATGCGCAACTCGCCGAGTACGGCCGCGCCGTCGCGCACCGGAGCGTCGACCAGATTCATTCCGGGTGACCCGATGAATCCCGCGACGAACGTGTTGACGGGGTTGTCGTAGAGCTCCCGCGGAGCGGCGATCTGCTGCAGCTTCCCGTCGAGCAGAACCGCGACGCGATCACCCATCGTCATGGCCTCGACCTGATCGTGGGTGACGTACACCGTAGTGGTGCCCAGTCGTCTTTGCAGACCGGCGATCTGGGCTCTGGTCGACACCCGCAGCTTGGCGTCGAGGTTGGACAGCGGTTCGTCCATACAGAACACCTTGGGTTGACGCACGATCGCGCGCCCCATGGCCACTCGCTGACGCTGCCCGCCGGAGAGCTTGCCGGGCTTGCGACCCAGCAACGGCTCGAGCTCGAGCATCCTCGCCGCGTCGAGTACTCGTGCTGCGGTGTCGGACTTGCTCATTCCGGCATTGCGCAGCGCGAATCCCATGTTGTCGCCGACGGTCATGTTGGGGTACAGCGCGTAGTTCTGGAACACCATCGCAACGTCCCTGGCCCGCGGAGCCAGCGAGGTGACGTCCACTCCGCCGATGTCGATACGGCCGCTTTCGACGGACTCGAGACCGGCGAGCATCCGCAGACTCGTCGACTTCCCACAGCCCGAAGGTCCGACGAGAACGATGAATTCACCGTCCGCGATGTCGAGTTCGAGGTTGTCGACAGCGAGCGAATCGGCACCCGGGTACCGGTGCGAGACACCGGCGTAGTGAACGGCGGCCATTACTTCGGCAGCTTCGGGGTGATCTGGCGGTCGATGATCTGCTGCAGCTGATCCGAGATGGACGCGAACGTCGTTGCGACATCGGCGTTCTGCAGCGCGATCTGCTCGAGTCCGCTGCCGATGATCTTGTCGCCACCGGGGACGAACACGCGGGCGTAGTCCTGCGAACGAGTCAGCGCCAATTGGTCGACGGCCGTCTTGGCGTTGGGGTTCGCCTCGAGGAATGCGATCTCCGACGGGTCCTGCTGCGCAGACTTGCGGACCGGCATGTAACCGGTGTTCTGCGAGAAGTATGCGGTGTTGGCACCGTTGGTGACGAAGTCGATGAACTTGAGCGCGTTCACCTTTCGCTCCTCCGAGATCTTCGCCGGAATGGCCAGGCCTGCTCCACCGGTGGGGCAGCCGGGAGTGCCGTCGGTGGCCGGCAGGAAGGCGGTACCGAACTCGAACGCGGCACCGGCCTTGATGGTGGAGAGGTCGCCCGTCGAGGCGATGGTGGACGCCAGGATGCCCGCGGCGAAGTCGTTGGCGATGTCGTTGGACACCGCGGCGTACTTCTTCGTGTGGATCATGTCCTGCAGGAACTTGCCTGCCGCAATGGTATTGGGATCGTCGAACTTCAGCTCGAACTGATCGGAGTACGATCCGCCGAACGTCCAGATCGGTCCCTCGAACGTCCATCCGAGGTAGTCGACAGCGTTGCCCCAACCGTGAGCGAGCTTGCCGTCTCCGACGACGGCCTGGATGCGCGGGCCCCACTCGTCGAACTCCTGCCAGGTGGCCGGCCCACGATCGGGCAGTCCGGCCTGCTGCCACACGGCCTTGTTGTAGTAGAACAGCGGCGTCGAACGCGCGTACGGCAAGGCCCAGTGGTTGCCGTTCCAGTTGTAGTCGGCCAGCAGCGAATCCACGTAATCGGACTGGTCGACGCCTGCTGCGGAGAAGTGCTTGTCGAGCGGCTCGATGGCACCGGTGAGCGCGTAGTTGAACCACCAGACGTCCGAGAGCACGACCACGTCGGGCACATCGTTGCCCGAGAGCGCCGCGTTGAACTTCTGCGACACCTCCTCGTAGTTCTTGCCACCGTCGATGAGATTGACCGTCAGGCCCGGGTTCTCCGCCTGGAAGCGCGAGATCAGTTCCCTCTCGAACTCCTGGGACTTGCCCGGGTGGTTCGACCAGAAGTTGATGGTGTTCGCATCGCCTTCGACAGCCTCGCCGCCCGACCCGCCCGATCCGGGACCGCTGCACGCCGCAAGGGCTGCGGCGGCCGCAGCTGCGCCGGTGAGCGTGAGGAAGCCACGCCGATTGATGATGTGTGCCATGGTGTTCGACTCCTGATAGTGAGGTGAATCAGCCCTTGACCGCACCGGAGGTGAGGCCCTTGATCATGTGGCGTTGCAGGACGAGAAAGACGAGAAGGATCGGCAGAATGGTCAGCACCGTCGCGGCCATCACCGCGCCCCAGTTGGTGTAGCCCTCGCTGTTCTGGAGCAGCGTCAATCCCACCGGAAGCGGTGCGACCGAGGAGTCGTCGGACATCAGGAACGGCCAGAGGTATTCGTTCCATTCGGTGACGATCGTGATGATGGCGAAGGCCACCATGGTCGGGCCCGACAGCGGCAGGATCACCCGGAACATCAGCCGTACCGGCCCGGCACCGTCCATCCGCGCGGCTTCGATGATCTCCGGCGGCAACGACAGGAAGTGATTGCGCATCAGGAAGGTACCGAAGGCGACGCCGGCCAGCGGAATGATGATGCCCTGGAACGAGTTCCGCCAACCCAACTCGGAGATGAGCGAGTAGTTGGAGATGACGGTGATCTGATTGGGCACCATGAGCGCGGCGATGATGACGAGAAAGACGATGTTCTTGCCCGGGAAGCGCAGGAACACCAGACCGTAGGCGCTGAGTACCCCGAGGACGAACTTGATGGACGACACGGCCGTGGTGATGATGATGGAGTTGCGCAGGTACGTGAAGAACGGCACCTCCGTCGTCGCCTCGTCGTAGTTCTGCGGGTGAAACACGCTGGGC
>NZ_LVCU01000155.1:0-1114 GCF_001647185.1 Rhodococcus sp. EPR-147 | reverse complement strand
CGCCGTATCGGGCTTGTCGGTCACAGTCATCGCTGATCGTCTCGATCCATGATTCGTACCTGCACGAGCGTGACGATCAACAGCACGAGGAACAGGATCGTCGCGACGGTGGCACCGTAGCCGGCTCGGAAGTTGCGGAACGTCTCCTCGTAGACCTGGTAGACCATCGTGGTGGTGCCGGTGCCCAGCGGACCGCCGCGCGTCATGACGTTGATGATGTCGAAGACCTGCAGCGAATTGAGCAGCACCGTGATCGACAGGAAGAACGTCGTCGGACGTAGTTGCGGCAGAAGCACTTTGCGGAACGTGGTCCAGCGGCTCGCCTGATCGATCTCGGCCGCTTCCATCAATTCCTTGCGCACGCCCTGCAGGGCCGCCAAGTAGATGACGAAGGTGTAGCCCAGGTTCTTCCACAGGTACGTCACCGTGATCATGACCATCGCCCACTTCGGGTCCTGATAGAAATCCGGAACCGCGCCCAGGCCGAGGCGTCGCATCAGATCCTGGACCAGCCCGAAGTTGGGGTCGAAGACGAATTGGAACGCGATGCCGATCGCGGCACCCGAGATGACGTACGGGGCGAAGACTGCGGATCGAACGAAGTTGCGGCCCCGGAGCTTTCGATCGAGCAGCAGCGCCAGCACCAGGCCGAGAACCAATGAGCCCACCACCGCAGCGACAGTGAACACGACGGTGTTGCCGACGATCTGCCAGGTGTCCTCGCGGGAGGCCCACTCGCGGTAGTTGTCGAAGCCGACGAACGTGGAGGTGGGCGAGGACAGGTTCCAGTCGAAGAACGAGAACTGGAAATTCTCGACCAGCGGCCGATACGTGAACACGCCCAACAGAACCAGGTTGGGGCCCACGAGAATCAGGAACAGTGCGTAATCGGTCCACGGCCGCGAGAAGAAACGCTTCTCGCGTGCCCTGGGCAGCACTCGTTCGGTTGTTGCACTCACTGCGAGGACTGTGCTCAGCCCCGGCCAACGAATGGTGAACTGAGCCCCAACGTCCCCTGTCGCTCAGGCCAATTGCTGCGTAGTGGTGCGGTTATGTGCCCGCTGTGGCACTCAACCGCACCACTGCCGCAGGCACTAGCGGTTCCAGTCTCCGA
>NZ_LVCU01000154.1:0-9598 GCF_001647185.1 Rhodococcus sp. EPR-147 | reverse complement strand
ACCGGGCATTCGAGTTCCTTCGCCAACAGCTTGAGCTGACGCGAGAAGTCCGAGACCTCCTGCTGACGAGATTCGACCTTCTTACCGGACGACATCAGCTGAAGGTAGTCCACCACAATGAGTTTCAGGCCGTTGCGCTGTTTGAGGCGACGGGCCTTGGCGCGGATTTCCATCATCGTCAGGTTCGGAGAATCGTCGACGAACAACGGCGCTTCGCTGATCTCGCTCATTCGGCGGGCCAGCTTGGTCCAGTCGTCGTCGGTCATCTTTCCCGAACGCATGTCGCCGAGCTTGATCTTCGCCTCGGCGGACAACAGTCGCATGACGAGCTCGGTGCGCATCATCTCCAGAGAGAAGATGACACTGGGCATGCCGTGCTTGATGGAGCACGAACGCATAAAATCCATACTTAGGGTCGACTTACCCACGCCAGGCCTCGCCGCCACGATGATCATCTGACCCGGGTGCAAGCCGTTGGTGATTTCGTCGAGTTCGGCGAATCCTGTTGGTACGCCAAGGGATATGCCGCCGCGGCTGGCGATGGAGTCGATTTCGTCCATCGTGGGCTGCAGGAGTTCCTCGAGGGGGAGGAAGTCCTCGGAGGTGCGGCGCTCGGTGACCTCGTACACCTCGGCCTGCGCGCGGTCGACGACCTCGGCGACGTCCTGCCCGTCTGCTCCGGCGTAACCGAACTGCACGATGCGGGTACCGGCCTGTACGAGCCTGCGCAGAATCGACTTCTCCGCGACGATCTCGGCGTAGTACCCGGCATTGGCTGCCGTCGGCGTGGTCTGGGTGAGGGTGATCAAGTACGGCGGGCCGCCGATGCGCTTGAGTTCCCCGCGACGATCCAGCTCGGCCGATACGGTCACCGGGTCGGCAGGCTCACCGCGGCTGTAGAGGTCGAGGATCGCGTCGTACACGTTCTGGTGGGCCGGCCGGTAGAAATCGCCGGGACGAAGCACCTCTAGCACGTCTGCGATGGCGTCCTTGCTCAGCAGCATGCCGCCCAGAACGGACTGTTCCGCGGCCATGTCCTGCGGGGGCTGGCGACCGAAATCCTCGCCGGGCCCCTCGCTGGACGAGGGGCCGGAGTAGTCGGACTGTCCTCGATCGTCCACAACTGCCACGCGAACCGGCCGTCCTCTCCCCATTGTCGTCGGCATCGTCGGGTGTCACCCGGCGGTGCTGTGTAGCAAGTTCTACCCCCGGGCACCGACAAGCTTTTTCGGCACCGGATTCGCACTGTCCCGTCGCCGCTGCACGGCATCGAGAGAGACGCTGCACGGACGTTAAGCGCTATCGGCAGGAGTCACAACACGGCCTGTGGATGAACCTGTGCACGAAATGTGGATGGTCTTGAACAACCGTGTTGACCGTCTGGGGATAACCTGGGTATAACTTTCCAAGTTTCGGTCTTTTCGGCAGGTCAGGGCATGTACATAAAGTTTTCTTCCTGTGCATCGATTCTGGATCGGCGTGTCGGCCGAATTGACAGCTCGGGCGTGTTGAGTAAATACCAGGTGAACCCGGGGGTGAACCAGGTCACAGTGGCTGGGATGACTCACAGAAACAGACCAGTGTCCCGTTTGCGCGCGAGGGGCCCGATTCCACGCTGGGAATCGGGCCCCTCGACACTGTTGACGAAAGCTCAGCTACCGAGCTCCTGCGGGCACATCGCCGGGTCCAGCACGGTGACCTCCTTGGTACCGATCTGAAGCACTCGTGCCGTGGGAATGTCGAAGAACAGTCCGGTGATGCGCAACCGCCCCTCGGCATTGGCTCGGCCGACGACCCGGTGACGGGTGAGCGTCTGCAACTGCACCGCCACGTTCACCATCGCGAGTTGGTCCGCCTCCCCGAAGCCGAGCTCTGCCGCCTGACGGCCCACCACGTGCCCGCTGCGGTACGCATCCAGGCTCGTCATGGCATGACCCAGCCATTCCGCCACCGACTCGTCCGCGGCGTTCTCCGGTCCACTCAGCACCGCCTTCATGGCACCGCAGCCCGAGTGTCCGCACACCACCACCGACGAGGTACCCAGTTGATCGACACCGAAGGCCAGCGCTGCCTCCACCGAGCAGTCCTGCCCCTGGGCAGGAACGAGATTGCCCATGTTTCGGACCGTGAACAGATCGCCCGGTCCGCTACTGGTGATCGTGTTCGGCATCACGCGCGAATCCACGCAGCACAGAAACAGGGTGTCGGGATCCTGAGATTCGGTCAAACCCTCGAGGTGCGGTCGAATATTGGGGGCGTGGGTGCGGTGATACTCGGCTACGCCACTGAGGACCGCCCGCAGCGCTACGGGTGACTCATTCTGTGTCACATCGCTTTTCAGCTGCCATGCCCGCCACGGTGCCAACGAGCTGCGTACCGTCGCAGATCCGCGCTTGGGCGGCCCCTCGGCAGCAGCTGCCATCGACGCCGTGCCCACTTCCTCGACTCTCACCGTGCCGCCGCCGAGTTCGTGCTGACGGATCCACTCGTTCAGTGCGTCGTGCACCGCATGATCGAGGAAATCCACTCCCAGATGCACGGTGACGACGGTGCCTGCGGGGACGGTGGACAGTACGTGTGTCAATCGAGGGAGCGCAAGGAAGCTCAACGACCCCTCGGTCGTGACGCGCCAGGTGCCGTCGACCGTCTCCTCTGCGCGAACCTTTGCCCACACCACACGGCGCAGCACGAGAACGATCGACAGTGCCAAACCGATCAGCACACCCTCGAGCAGGTTGAGTGCCACCACGCCTACAACCGTCACTGTATAGACCGCGATGTCTCCGGTCTTGTTGGCGATCTTTATGTCTGCCAACTTGATCAGCTGCACACCGATCATCACCAGCAATCCGGCGAGTGCGGCGAACGGAACCAATTCGACGATCGAGATGAACAGCACCGAGAAGATCAGAATCCACACGCCGTGCAGAATCGCCGACGCACGGGACTTGGCACCGACCTTGACGTTGGTGGCACTGCGCACGATCACGCCGGTGATCGGCAGACCGCCGATGGCACCGGAGGCCATGTTGCCCGCGCCCTGAGCCATCAGTTCCCGGTCGAAGTTGGTGCGCTCACCGCTGTGCATCTTGTCGACTGCCACCGCGGAGAGCAGACTCTCGACGCTGGCGATCAACGCGATGGTGATGACGCCGGTCGCGAAAGCGCTCCACTGCCCGTCGGGCATGATCGGAAAGCTCAGCGATTCGATCAGGTTGCCGGGCAACTCGATTCGCTCGACATCCAGGGAGAAGAAGATCGAGACCGCGGTAGCGGTGACCACCGCGACCAGCGCAGCCGGCACCTTCGTGATCTTTGCCATCACGCCCGACACTCCAGCCAATCGCGGCCAGCCGAACATGAGCACGACCACGATTCCGCCGACGATGATCGACGGCCATTGGCCGTTGGCGACCGATGTGGGAATGGCGAGGACGTTCTGAACTGCGGAGCTTTCGGATTCACCGCCGAGAAGTACGTGAATCTGTTGCAGCGCAATGGTTATACCGATTCCGGCCAGCATGGCGTGCACCACCACGGGAGAGATGGCCAGCGCACTGCGGGCAATCCGGCTCATTCCCAGCAGTATCTGCACCGCACCGGCCAGCACCGTGATGGCACACGTTACGCCCCAACCGAATTGATTGACGAGCTCGGCAACCACCACGGTCAGTCCCGCGGCGGGCCCACTGACCTGCAACGGTGATCCGCCGAGTATGCCGGCGAGAATTCCGCCGACCACGGCGGCAATGAGGCCGGCCATGATCGGGGCGCCGGAGGCGACGGCGATACCGATCGAAAGCGGTACTGCCACAAGGAAGACGACCAACGAGGCCGGTACGTCGTACTTCAGGATCGACCCGACGCGAGACTGCGGCTCGGGTCGGGTCTCGGGACTGGGGTCGGAATCGGGTTCCACGGTCGTGGTCACGGCAGCGTTCCTCCGGGCGTCTAGGCGTCAGGTCGGGTGGATCCAGTTGGTGATGATGTTCGATGTCGCCCCGCCTAAAGACTACGCAAAGCTTTGCTCACGAACCTTTGAAGAGAGATGCTTCACAAATCGGAACCCATTGCGACAGTTGATCTTTGTGAGAAGACACGAAAAAGCCCCACGAACCCAGGGTTCGTGGGGCTTTGTTCGACCGAAACGGGCCGAAAGCTGAAATCAGCTTCCGACGACCTCCAGCTTGAACTTCGCGGTCACGTCGGGGTGCAGGTTCACGACGATGTCGTGCTTGCCCGTGCTCTTGACGTGAGCCTTCGGCAGATCGATGCTGCGCTTGTCGACGACCGGGCCACCGGCAGCCTTCAGAGCAGAAGCGACGTCCGACGCGGTGACCGAGCCGAACAGCTTGCCCGAGTCGCCCGCGGTCTTCACGGACAGCGTGACGGCCTCGAGGCCTTCGATGGCCTGCTTGAGCTCGTTGGCGTGCTCGAGGCCGCGGACGGCACGAGCTTCCTGAGCGCGGCGGATGCCGTCGACCTGCTTCTGAGCGCCACGGGTGGCCTGGATGGCCAATCCGCGGGGCAGCAGGAAGTTACGGCCGTAGCCGTCCTTGACCTCTACGGTGTCGCCAGGCGCACCGAGGTTGTCCACATCAGCGGTGAGGATCAGTTTCATACCAATCGCCCTTTCTATCGAGCCGTCGCGGCGTAAGGCAGCAGTGCTACCTCACGCGAGTTCTTCACGGCAACGGCCACGTCACGCTGATGCTGGACGCAGTTGCCGGTGACACGGCGAGCGCGGATCTTTCCGCGATCGCTGACGTACTTACGCAGCAACGTCGTGTCCTTGTAATCGATCGACGTGTTCTTTTCCTTGCAGAAGGAACACGCTTTCTTCTTGAGCACCTTGTCGCGCAATGGCGGTTTGGGCATGGGTCTTTCTCCGTTACATCTGGTTGTTCTCGATCGAAGGATCTAGAACGGTGGCTCTTCGTCTCCGCCACGTCCGCCGAAGGAGCCCGACGCCGCCGGGGCACTGCCCCAGGGATCGTCTCCGCCGGAACCGGAGTTGGACGAGGAGTTCGAGCGGCCGCCGCCCGATCCGCCGGAGGAACCGGAGCCGGAGCCGGAGTTGAAGCCGCCTCCGCCGCCACCTCCACCGCGATTGGCCTTGTTGACCTTTGCGGTGGCGTAGCGAAGTGAAGGTCCGATCTCGTCGACTTCGAGCTCGACGACTGTCCGCTTCTCACCTTCACGCGTCTCGTACGAGCGCTGCCGCAGCCGTCCGCTCACGATCACTCGCGAGCCTCGGGTCAAGCTCTCGGCAACGTTCTCCGCTGCCTCGCGCCAGATGTTGCAGCGCATGAAGAGCGCGTCGCCGTCTTTCCACTCGTTCGTCTGACGATCGAATGTGCGCGGGGTGGATGCAACCGTGAAGTTGGCAACCGCCGCACCGGCGGGGGTGAATCGAAGTTCTGGATCAGCCGTCAAGTTTCCGATGACGGTGATGACGGTCTCGCCTGCCATGGTTCCTCTTTCAGTAGTAAGCGTTGTAGATGCCAGCCTAGAGGCGGGCAACGACAATTACTTGCCCTGTCGCAGGACCTTCGTGCGCAGAACGGACTCGTTGAGTCCGAGCTGACGATCCAGCTCGCTGACCGTGGCAGGCTCGGCGTTGAGGTTCACAACGGCGTAGATGCCCTCGGCATGCTTGAGGATTTCGTAGGCCAGACGACGCTTGCCCCATACATCGACCTTGTCGACGGTGCCGCCATCCTTGCGAACGACGTTGAGGAACGTATCGAGCGACGGAGCGACAGTGCGCTCGTCCAGATTGGGGTCGAGAATGACCATCAATTCGTAATGACGCATAAGACCTCATCACCTCCTGTGGACTAGTGAAAACGGCCACGGACTGTCCGTGGCAGGAGGGTCGTTGCGTCAGCAACCCCTCGAAGATACACGAGGCGGGCCCTGACCTGCTAATTCACGTCGGGCGCACGGTCCGGCGTTCGGGCGTCATAGTCTTGCACCATGCGATCCGGGGTCCGCGCCAATCCGATGACGGTCGTCGTGGTCGTCGCCATGGCTGCGGTGGGATTGATTCTGGGTTATCTGAACAAGGCCCGATGCGCGGTCGCGCCGTTCGACGCCTCCGGTCGCAGCACGATGTTCGACGCCATCAAGGATTCCTCGGTCTGCTACTCCGACATCCAATTCCTGTGGCTCGGCCGAGACATCGACAATCACATCTTTCCGTATATCCACGGGGCCATCACCAGCGACGGAATCCTCACGGGCGGAACGGTGGAGTACCCGGTCCTCAGTGGCTTGCTGATGTGGCTCGGAGCCATTCCGGCCCACACCGATGCACAGTTCCTGTTGACCTCGGCGTTGATTCTCGCGCCGTTCGGTCTGCTCACCGCCTGGATGCTCGGCCGGATGGCAGGCTGGCCCGCCTTGCTCTGGTCGATCGGCCCGCCTCTGGTGATGTACGCCTTCCACAACTGGGAGCTTCCCGTCGTGGCCACCGCCGTCGGCGCGATCTTCGTCATGACGCTGCCGATGCCGCTGCGACGCAAGGCGATACTCGCCTCGGTGCTGCTGGCCGTCGGCTTCTGCCTCAAGCTCTACCCGGGAGCATTCGTGTTGCCCCTGATCGCGTACGTCGTCACCGGCGGCATCGATGGACGTGAGTCCGCCGACACCGTCCGAGCTCGCTGGGACATCCGCGGCGGCCTGATGGTGGCCGGCGCTGCCATCGGCACGGTCGTCGCAGTGAATCTGCCGTTCGCGGTGCTCGGTTACGAAGGATGGCGGGCGTCCTTCACATTCCAGTCGCTGCGGCAGGCAGACCTGACGACCAACTCCATCTGGTACTGGGGATTGCGCCACTTCTACATCAACGACCAGATGAATCCCGATGCCTACGCCGAGGCCGAGGCCTCCTTCCAGAACGTGGTCGACGTGGCGTCGCCGCTGCTGGTGTTCGCCGCGTTCGCTCTCGCGCTGTGGCTCGGATGGCGTCGCGCGAAGGTCGTCGGGACGTACCCGTGGGTCGCGGTCAGCGGATCGATGCTGTGCGGTTTCATGCTGCTGCACAAAGTGCACTCGCCCCAGTACACGCTGTGGCTGCTGCCCTTTCTGGTGCTGCTTCGGGTCCCGTGGGGGCTCGTCGCCGCGTATCTGGTCGTCGATCTGTCGATGGGAATCGGCGTCTTCAAGTACTTCGCCGCGTTGGCCTCGGGGGCCGATGCCACCGACGAGGAGTTCTTCGTTCTCGTCGGAGTGTGGGGACGAGCGCTGCTGCTGGTGGTGTTCTTCGTACTGTTCCTCCGAGCTCGGATGCGGGTTCCGTTCCCGGGCGAAACCGACCAGGCGTCTGTATCATCGCCCCGACCAGCAACGATATCGCTGACAACATCACCGGGGCAGTAGCACGTAGGGCGGGGCGGGGACATGACACAGGTGTCGCAATCGCAGGAGAACACCGAGAAACGAACCACCGATGTACGACGCGTCGGCCTCGTCGAGGACCACGAATCGGTAGCGCTCGGACTCAAGGCCATGCTCGCAGACGAACCCGACCTGGAACTGGTGTCCACCGCCGCCACGGTCGCGGAGCTGCTCGCCCAACAGCCGACACTCGATCTGGTGGTGCTCGATCTTCGTCTGGGTGACGGTTCGTCACCCCGCTCGAACGTGGAGCAGTTGCACGCCGCCGGCGCGCGCGTCCTCGTCTACACCGGAGCCGAGAACGCCTTTCTCGTTCGTTCGGCAGCCCGTGCAGGTGTGCTCGGCGTGGTCCGAAAGTCCGCCCCGGCGGCGGCGATCGTCTCCGCGATCCGACGCGCAGCGAGCGGCGGGCAGGTCGTCACGACGGATTGGGCTGCGGCGATCGACGGTGATCCGCAGCTTCCCGACGTCGGACTCAGTCCGCGTCAGCGCGAGGTACTCGCCCTCTACGCGTCGGGCGAGAAGGCCGGACGCGTCGCCCGCCTCGCCGGATTGTCCGAGCAGACCGTCAACGACTATCTGGTGCGAATCCGCAACAAGTACGCCGAGGCCGGGCGTCCGGCACCGACGAAAACCGATCTGTACAAGCGAGCGGTCGAAGACGGCTGGCTGCCGATGCCCGAACTACCTCCGCAGGATTGATGCAGGGTCCGAGCGCAGAGGAACGCCTCTCGCGCTACATGGCTCGCTTCGCGAGTGCAGGCGCGTTCGCCTATCTGGTGTTGCTGGGACCGCAGATCCTGTCTCAGTTCGATCGGCTGCAACTCTGGTACACCCCACTGTTCGTGTGTTCGATCTTCGGCCCGGCTCTCTGCCTGTCGTTCGCCTCGTTCCGGTGGTGCATGCGCCGCATCCGCGCTCTCGTCACGGCGTTGGCCGTCGCGTATCTCGCCGGGCAGGTGCTCTGGCTTCCGGCCTTCGAGGGCCCGGCACTCGGATTGACCGAATCGGCCTGGATCGCAGTGTTCCCCGGTCTCATCTCGGTGACGACGGCGATCGCGTGGTCGAATCGTGCGATATTCGCGTACCTACTGCTCGTCGCCTCCTTCGGGCAGGTCGTCAACTATTTCAGCCGAATCGACCACGGCAACGTTCCCTTGTTCTCGGACATCGTCTTCGGCATCGCCTTCTGCGGAATCTTCACTGTCACAGTGACATTGGTGGTCCGAACCGGTCGGCTGCTCGACACGACGCGAGTCGCCGCCGAATCTCAGGCCGCCACGGCAGCAGCGAGCGCTGCGAGATCGGTCGAGCGCGAACGGTTCGACGCACTGATCCACGACGACGTCATGTCGACGCTGCTCTCGGCCGCGCGCGTGGGCAACAGTCCGGCGCTGACCGCTCAGTCGACCACCGCACTCGCCCGAATGGATCGGTTGCGTGCGGGCATCTCCTCGACCGAACCCGTAGGCCCCGACAGCTTCCTCGCCTACGTCCGATCCGCGCTGACCGAAGTGGACGACGACGTGGTCATCGATGCCTACATCGATGCGGTGTCGCGGGATTCGACGCTGCCGATGGAGGCGGTGCGCGCGCTGTCGGCGAGCGCGGCAGAAGCGCTGCGAAACAGCGTCCGACATGCGGGTGATCGCGCGCAGCGCGCGGTGCGCGTTCGCGTCGACTCCGACTCTGTACGCATCGACGTCCGCGACGACGGGTACGGCTTCGACCCCGGGTCGGTCGCCCCGCACCGACTGGGTCTCGCTGTCAGCATCAGAGGCCGCATGCGTCAGCTGCAGGGCGGATCGGCCGAGGTGACGTCGACACCAGGCCACGGCACCAGGGTCACGCTGACGTACCGATCCCCGGTGGACGCGACATGACCGACGACCCCGCTGTCGACGCCGATCGCGACGTCCGAGCCTTCCTCGGAATGAACACCGCCAGCGCGTACGGAGTCGCCGCGACCTTCTTCGCGACCTACTCGTTGATGAACTTCACCGCGTCCGAGGGCGTGCAGAGCGTCTGGGTGGTGCAAGCGGCGGTACTGCTGGTGGCATTCGCGGCGTTCGCACTGGCGGCCGTGCCAGGCGATCCGCTCGCGGCCGGGTGGGCGACGGCCATCAGCGCATCGGCTCCCGTTGCCACAGCCGTTGTGTTGTCACAGCTTTCGGTACCGGTCGCGAACGGGCTGCAG
>NZ_LVCU01000153.1:0-7968 GCF_001647185.1 Rhodococcus sp. EPR-147 | reverse complement strand
GCCGTCTTCGGTGCTGACGTTGAGGCAGCCGTGCGATTCGTTGGAGTAGCCCTGCTGCGATTCCGACCACGGGGCGGCGTGCACGAAGATGCCGCTGTAGGAGATGCGCGTCGCGTACTCGACGTACGTGCGGTAGCCCTCCTCGGAGTCGATCGGGACGCCGTACGTGGACGAGTCCATGTACATGTCGCGGAACCGCTCGCCGACGATGTAGGTGCCGTTGGGGGTTTCGTGTCCGACCTTGCCCATCGAGGTGGGCATGGTGCGGACGACCTCGCCGTTGCGGGTGACGGTGATCTGCTTGGTGTTGTCGTCGGCCGTGGTGATGATGGAGTCGCCGGTGGAGAATTCGGCTTTCGCTCCGCCGGCCTCGACGGTCACCTGGGTGTGCGCCGGGTAGAACTCGTTGGGCAGCCAGCGGACCTGGGTGTCGTTGATCCAGTAGAAGTGGCCGTCGACGGACGGGTTCGTCGTGACGCGAATCGCTCGCAGGGCGGCGTCACGATCACCGATTGCCTCGTCGAAGCGGATGGCGATGGGCTGCGCGACTCCGACGACCTCGCCGCCGGAGGGGCTGATGCTCGGATCGGCGAAGTTCGCGGGCGCGAGCTGCGGGACGATCTGCTGCTGGGGAGCGGGCGCAGCCGGATCCGAGGACCCCGGCATTCCGGGGATGGAGACCTCCGGGCCGCCCGGCCACAACGGCGCGGCCTGTGCCGAACCGAATGCGGCGGACGCAGCAAGGGCTGTACCTGCAACGATCGCGCCGATACGGGCGAATCTGCGTGTGCGAACCGGTGATGCCATGTAACCCGACCATCCTTCGTGCTGCGTCGCGATGCCCACCGACAGAGCTGTGCGTGAGCAAAGCCCATTAACACATACCGCCCCGACATTTGCTAATCGGATATCTCCGAAACGGACGAAAAAAACCGCGAGTACGAGTATCTTCCCGCAACCGGTCCCGAGCACTGTCTCTGCAGGCCAGGACGCATGTGTCGGCAGCCGGGGAACGGGTATGTGCGAGGGAAGCACATCCCGTCCAGACACCGGCGGTTTCCGAAACGGACTCTTCTTCGTCCGGTGTCCGAGAAGGGTGGACCGTGATCTCCGATGCTTTCCCCCGTACCCCAGTCAGTCACATCGTCGTCGTCGTACCCGCGCACAACGAGCAGGATCTGCTCGACGCCTGTCTGACGGCCCTGTCCCGGGCTGAGCGTCGCGCCGTCGCAGTGGCGGCGGTGACCGTCTCGACGGTCGTCGTACTCGATGCGTGCACCGACGACTCGGCGCACATCGCCGCACGTCACCCGTCGGTGTCGGCGATCGAGGTGGCGCATCGCAACGTCGGAGCAGCCCGGGCCGCCGGATTCGCGAGCAGCCCGCGAGACGGCAGTCGGCTCGACGCCACCTGGCTCGTCACCACCGATGCGGACACCCGGGTGGGTGAGGACTGGCTGCTCGGCCATCTTCGGCATGCCGCCGAGGGCGCTCGGGCAGTAGCCGGGACGGTGGCGGTCGATTTCGAGGGCCACGTCGAGGAGAACCTCGGGTTGCGATCGTCGTACGACGCGCACTACCGGCACGAAATCGGCCACCCACACGTGCACGGCGCCAACCTCGGCGTCCGAGCGACCGAGTACTTCGCGGTCGGAGGATTCGCACCTTTGACCACCGGCGAGGACCACGATCTGGTCCGACGCCTCGAGCTCGGCGGCATCGAGTGCCGTCGAGTGTGCGACATCCCTGTCACGACGTCGGGTCGCCTCAGCGGCAGAGCGCCCGACGGCATGGCCGGATTCCTACGTTCCCTGGAGGCCACCGCATGAGCGAGACCGATTTTCTCGAATCCACCGACCGCGCAGACATCGACACCGGTCTGCGCAACGCGTTCTTGGCGTTCGAGGCGGACGGTCGTCTCGACCTCGCGCTGCCCGGCTCGGGATACACCGATCTGCGCTGGCAGTCGCTCGCCGCCCTGAGCCGTCACAACACGGTGCTGGGCCGGTGGTCCGAAGCGCACACCGACGCGATCGCGATCCTGCACGAACTCGACGGCCCGACGCCACAGCGCGGTCAGATCTGGGGAGTGTGGGCTGCGGAACCGCCTGCTCCGATTCTCGAGGCGGTACTGGAGGACTCGGGCTGGGTTCTCACCGGAACGAAGCCGTGGTGCTCGGGTGCGTCACTGTGTACGAACGCTCTGGTCACTGCGCGCGTCGAGGGAAGTCCTCGGCTGTTCGCCGTCGATCTGACGCATCCGGGCGCAACCCCGGTACCCGACACGTGGCATGCAGTGGGGATGAGCGAAAGCGATTCCGGCTCGGTTGCATTCGACAGCGTCCCGGCCGTTGCGGTCGGCGGACCGACCGATTACCTCACCCGTCCGGGCTTCTGGCACGGTGCCATCGGGGTGTCGGCAGCCTGGTTCGGTAGCGCGTGCGCGGTGGCGGACACGCTGCACGCCGCCGTTCGCACCAGGCCGGACCCGCACCGTGCCGCACATCTCGGTGCCATCGCAGCGGCACTCGGTGCGGCGTCGAGCGCACTGACCACCGCGGCCGCCGAAGTGGACGCCGATCCGTTCGACCGTTCCGGTCGAGCCCGGACCCGAGCCCGCATCGTGCGGGCGGTGGTCGAGGACGCGGCGACTCAGTGCATCGACCGCGTCGGCCGCGCTCTCGGTGCCGGCCCGCTGTGCAGCGATGCCGAGCACGCGCGGCGCGTCGCAGATCTCACCGTCTATCTGAGGCAGAGCCATGCCGAACGCGATCTCGAAGCCCTCGGGCAGGACATCGCCGAGGAGGACAACCCATGGTAGAGAACGCATTCGACGCCGAAGTCGATGTCGGCACCGCCGAATCGGATTGGATGTCGGCCGACTGGTCCATCCCCGGTCTGCAGTGGAAGGACGTCGTCACGATGGTCGTCGTCGCCCCGCACCCGGACGACGAGGTGCTCGGCGTCGGTGGCCTGCTGTCGTTGGCGGCCGCGGCAGGGGTCGACGTGAGGGTGGTCGCGGTGACCGACGGTGACGGCTCGCACCCCGGTTCCCCGACTGTGACGGCGGAGGATCTGCGGGCACGACGCCCCGTCGAATCCGAACGCGCGTTGGCGGAGTTGGGAATCGACCACTCTCCGACGCGGTTGCAGATCGCCGACGGTGCCGTCGAGCAGCACGAGGGTGCCGTGGCCGATGCATTGATGCCGTTGCTCGACGCCACCCCGGGCACCTGGTGCCTGACGCCCTGGCGCGGAGACGGTCATCCCGACCACGAAGCGACCGCGCGGGCCTGTCTCACTGCGGCGAATGCCGTCGGGATACCGGTGGTCGAGTACCCGATCTGGATGTGGCACTGGGCAACTCCGAACCATCCTGCAGTTCCGTGGACACGATGCCGCCGTGTCGATCTCCCGGCGCATACCCTCGACGCCAAGCGCGCGTCGATCGAGCAGTTCCATTCTCAGATCCGGCCCCTGTCCGATCACCCCGCGGATCGAGCGGTGTTGCCCCCGCACATATTGGCCCGCTACCGGCGACCGTTCGAGGTGGTGTTCGCATGAGCATGGATTCTCGGACGAGCCCCGGTTCTCCGACCAGCCTGAGTGCCGACTACTTCCGCAATGTCTATGCGGCCAAGGACGATCCGTTCATGCTCGACAGCAAATGGTACGAGCGACGCAAGTACGCATTGACCATGGCCTCATTGCCGAAGCCGCACTATCGGCGAGCACTCGAACCCGGCTGCTCCATCGGCGTGCTCACCGAACAGTTGGCGACCCGGTGCGATCACGTGGTGTCGACCGATGTGGTGGACAGTGCCCTCGATTCGGCCCGCACGCGTGTAGGTGAGACTGCCGCAGTCGAATTCGCGTTGTGGTCGTTGTCCGACCATTGGTCGGCATTGCCGACACCCGAGGAGACGTTCGATCTGATCGTCGTCAGCGAGGTCGGCTACTACCTCGACGCCGCGGATCTCGCATCGGCGATGACGCGCGCCGTCGACCACCTGGAAGCAGGGGGCACTCTGGTGGCAGCGCATTGGCGTCACGACGTGGACGACTATCCGATCTCGGGTGATCGCGTGCACGAGATCATCGCCGCAACAACCGGTTTGGCGCTACTGAGTCGCTATCTGGACGAGGACGTTCGGATCGAGGTCTTCGTCGCCTCGGACGGTCCGGCGGTGTCGGTCGCGAGCACCGACGGCCTCGATGTGCGCTGACTGCGCTCGACCTCCAGGAGACGGGGCTCAGTCGGTCGATTTCGCGGCGTCGATGACCAGCTGTTCGGCGAGATCGGCGAGTTTGACGTTGGTGTCCTGAGACAGCTTGGCCAGCAAGGCGAATGCCGCCTGCGAGTTCAGGTTGTAGCGCTCCATCAACATGCCCTTGGCCTGACCGATCAGGTCTCGACTGGTCAACGCGGCCCGAATCTGCTGCTCCTCGCGTGCGGTGGAGAACGCGATGGCCGCGTGCGCAGCGAACAGCGAACCGATCGACTCGGCCTCGGCACTGAAGGCGTCGGTACGAGTGGAATGCAGGTTCAGTGCGCCGAAGTTGACTCCCTCGACGTAGAGCTGGAAGCAGATCATGCTCTTGACCCCGAGCGCAGACGCCGCGTCGGCGAACAGCGGCCAGCGGGTGTCGCTGTCCATGTCGTCGATCCTGATGGTGGTCTGTTCGATCGCCGATTCGAGGCACGGTCCCTCGCCCAGCTGCTCCTGAATCTTGTCGCAGTGGCCGGCGGGCTCCCCACACAGCGCGGCGCTGTGTACGAACTTGCCCTGCAGCACGGTGGTGATGGACGCGAATTCTGCGGACGGCACGGTGGCCACCGCGGACTCGGTGATGACGGCCAGAACTCGATCCGGATCCGAATGCTGACGCCGCAGCTTCTCGGCCACCTCGGCCATCCGTCGACTCAGCTCGAAATCGTTGACCCGCGAGCGCGTGCCCGTCGAATCCACTGTCTGCTCGCTGATGGTCGTCACCTCGTCCTGCTGTTGCACGAGCCCTGCTACTGCGCAGGGGCGCATCCCGGCATCGGCGGTGTGCCGACAACACAGGATACGCCCCTGATGGCAAAGCTCAACGACCGTTAGCGGGGCATCAGAGTGTGCTGGGTGCGATCAGCGAGTGCACGAACCCGATTTTCTTCACGACGGTCGGCGGCAGCACGAACGGGTAGAGGTCCTGGTGTCCCATCGATCGGTTGATCTGGTTCAGCGCCCACGACAGCGGCAACCACCAGTCGACGATCTGATCGAAGCCGACGTCACCTGGCAACGGGCTCTCCAGCGTCGAACCGGCCGGGGCCATACCGAACGCTGCGGCCGTGTCCAGGGTGTCGCGGATGTGCAGGTAGTGCGCGAACGTCTCGGCCCAGTCCTCGGCAGGGTGCATGGTGGCGTAGGACGAGACGTAGTTGTCCTCCCAGCCCTCGGGCGCACCTTCGCTGTAGTGGCGGTCGAGGGCGTCCTGGTAGCTCGAATCCGGATCCCCGAACAGCTCCTCGAAGGCCGCGCGATGCTCACCGTCTCCGACCAGCACCATCTGGTAGTAGTGGCCGATCTCGTGCCGGAAGTGCCCGACGAGCGTGCGATACGGCTCGGACATCGCGACGCGCAACTGTTCGCGGTGCACGTCGTCTCCCTCGGCGAGGTCGAGGGTGATCAAGCCGTTGTCGTGGCCGGTCATGACCTGTTGTTCTGCGCTGGAGAGCAGATCGAACACCAGGCCGGTCGCGGTGTCCTCGTCCCGGCCCACGATGGGCAGCCCCAGTTCGGTCAGTTCGAGCACGACGCGACGCTTGTTGGTCTCGGCGTCGGCGTACGCGGCCATCGCGTCGACGTCGTCGTCGGCGGGGCGAGTGCGGGTGAGCCGGCAGGACACGCAGAGATCGTCGGTGTCGGCCGTGTCGACGAGCCAGTTGCAGCGCGCAGTGTTGAGGTTGGCGCACATCTTCCACGTGGCCCCGTCCACCTCTGCCTCGGCGACACCGTCGTCGGCCTTGTCCGGGAGCACCAGCAGGGCTCTGCTCGGCAGATGGAAGCCGAGTGCGCTCGAGCAGCTCAGACACAGTGAGTTCTCGAACGACAGCTTCTGTCCGCATTTGCGGCAGATGAAATCACGCATGGATGTTCCTTCGTGGCAGGGGTTGAGTCGGACTCGTATTCCCGTTTATGTGCGGACTAATGCCGTTTGTCGAATATGTCGTGCACATCTCTCGCCGTGCGGCGGATTCGACGGCGCAATAACGTTACTCTGCGGTCTCCCACCTGCGTGGAACCAAAGCGCCGACCGCCGCGTTGGTACAGACTGCTTCACAACACTCTCCGAGAGGACGCGGGCCGGAAGATGGCAGATCAGATCACGCCGACGAGTCGGCCGATGGCGCGTTTCGTCGAACGGATCTCGCGAGCTCGCGGCGAGAGGAACAGCGAGACCTTGGCGGCGGGCTTTCTGCTCGCGGCGACACTGATCGCGCTGATCTGGGCCAATTCACCCTTCGGCGAGACCTATCAGTCGTTCTGGCACACGGAGCTTTCGATCACCATCGGCGAGCACGGCATTTCCCTCGACCTGGCCCACTGGGTGAACGACGGGCTCATGGCGCTGTTCTTCTTCGTCGTCGGCCTCGAAGTCAAACGCGAGTTCGCGATGGGCGAGCTCACCGACCGATCCCGTGCCGCTATTCCGATCGTCGCTGCCGTTGCCGGCCTGGCCGCGCCTGCGTTGCTGTTCCTCGCCTTCAATCCGTCCGGGCCCGCTGCCCAGGCCTGGGGCGTCGTCATCTCCACCGATACTGCGTTCCTGCTCGGGGCGCTCGCCGTGCTCGGACCGAAGAAGGCTGCGCGGCTGCGCATCTTCCTGCTCACGCTCGCTGTCGCGGACGACGTGGGCGCGCTGGCGATCATCGCGTTCTTCTACACCGACAACCTCGACGTGGTGCCGCTGGCGCTGGCGTTCGTCGGGCTCGGACTGATCTTCCTGCTGCGCCGGCTCGAGGTGTGGCGCGGAGTCGGCTACTTCGTCGTCGCACTGTTCACGTGGGTCGCGATGTACGAGTCCGGAGTGCACCCCACACTTGCCGGAGTGATGATCGCGCTGATCCTCCCGGTCTACCCGCCGCGACGCACCGAGGTCGAACGCGCGTCGGATCTGACGCGCGCGTTCCGTCAGTCACCCAATCCCGAATACGCCCGCGCGGCCCGCCTCGGACTCGATCGCGCGGTGTCGGTCAACGAACGTCTCATGCGGCTCTATCAGCCGTACACGGCGTTCATCATCGTGCCGATCTTCGCGCTCGCCAATGCCGGCGTGGTGCTGAGCTCCGAGACGCTGAAAGCTGCATCGACCTCGACGCTGACGTGGGGCATCATCGCCGGCCTCGTCCTCGGCAAGCTCGTCGGAATCACCGCTGCCTCGGCCGTTTTTGCGAAACTGCGGCCGTCGTCCCTGGCTCCGGGACTGACGCTCTCGCACATCGCCGGTGGTGCGGCGATGTCCGGCATCGGGTTCACGATCTCCCTGTTCATCATCGACCTCGCCCTCGACGACGAACTGCTGGCCGACGAGGCACGCGTGGGCGTGTTGGCCGCCTCGGTCATCGCGGCGGTGTTGGGCTGGCTCCTGTTCCGCATCGACGAGAAGATTCATCCGCCGAAAGCCGAAGCATCCCTGCGCATTCTGCGCCCGGTGAACGTCAAGCGCGATCACATCCGCGGTCCGGTGGACGCACCACTGACCATCGTGGAGTACGCGGATTTCGAATGCCCGTTCTGCAGCAAGGCAACCGGCAGCGTCGCCGAGGTACGCAAACACTTCGGCGACAACCTGCGTTACGTCTACCGGCACCTGCCGCTCGACGACTATCACCCGCACGCCCGCTACGCCGCGTACGCCAGCGAGGCCGCCGCAGCGCAGGGGAAGTTCTGGGAGATGGCCGATATGTTGTTCCGCAAC
>NZ_LVCU01000152.1:0-9711 GCF_001647185.1 Rhodococcus sp. EPR-147 | reverse complement strand
GCGACCACGTCGTTCGCGTCGAGGACGACGAACTCGACGCCTCGTCCTCGGACGTGGACGGCACCCCGACGTTCTACCTGGGACGCGGCGACAAGAACCTGACCAGGCACGTCGGACCATACGACGCGGCGACATTGATCCGGGAACTCGAATCCATGTGAGCGCGGGCAAGGTTGCACAGAACACGTCCGCGTCGACCGAATCCCGTCGATACGGCGTCGTAGTGTGCAACCTTGCCCGGCGACTCGGAGTAGACCGGACGGTATGCTGCAGTGAGGCGTACGGCAGCAGAAGGGATCGACCGTGGACGCAGAATCCGCGCGCGCGATAACGGGAGCGATCGCGCTGACACTGTTCGTGTTGTCGCTGACGGTGTACTTGACCGCACTGGTGACCAAAGACCCGGACCAAGAACCCAATTCGTTGATCGGCATCAAAACGCGGGCCACCAAGTCCAGCAAGGAAGCCTGGGTCGCCGGCCACAGAGCCGCGTATCCCTACATGATGGCGGGCGGCACCCATTGCCTCGCATCAGCGGTGTTGATCGCCGGGCTACTGGTCCTGGGCTCTGTTCCCGCGACGGCCATGCTGACGCTCTCGGCGGCCTTGGCACTCGGCGGAGCCGTCGTCCTGACCTCGAGCGGAATCAAAGCCGATCGCGAAGCGAAAAGACATGCACGCGTCGAGTGATGGATTTCCGTGCAGGCAGTCGCGACAGAGACATCGCCTTGGGGACCTCGCCCGGGCAGAGTTGCACAGAACACGTCCGCGTCGACCGAATCCCGTCGATACGGCGTCGTAGTGTGCAACGTTGCCCGGCTGCGTCAGCTCTCCGTGCGATTCCCCTCCGCATCCCAGTGCTCGGCGACCTTTTTCGACGGCTGCACTCGGGGCGGCTCACCAGGCATCTTGGGGTAATCCGGCGGGAAGTTCAGCTCCCCGCCCGGCAGTGTTTCCCACAGCTGCAGAAGGGGTTCGAGGGAGTAGGCCTGCTCGTCCATATCGGCCCACGGGTCTCCGTCCTGGACCAGCTCCGGCACCGTGACGAGGTTGTACTCACGTGGATCGCTGACATCTGCCAACTGCGACCACGTCATCGGAGTGCTCACCGTCGCACCCGGCCGGGCCCGCAGACTCCATGCACTGGCGATGGTTCGGTCTCGATTGTTCTGGTTGTAGTCGATGAAGATGCGTTCTCCGCGTTCCTCTTTCCACCAGTTGGTGGTCACCCCGTCGTCGCGCCGTTCCAGCTCGCGGCCCAGACCGATGGCCGCATGGCGCACCTGCTCGAAGGTGTACTGCGGCTCGATGCGAACGTATATGTGAATGCCCCGATTCCCACTCGTCTTCGGGTAGCCGCGTAAACCCAGTTCCTCCAACAGCTCTCGGGTCACGTCGGCCACTCGCAGGGCGTCCGCGAACGTGGTTCCCGGCTGCGGATCGAGGTCCAGCCGGAGCTCGTCGGGATGGTCGACGTCCGGTCGCCGCACCGGCCACGGATGGAACGTCAGCGTGCCCATCTGCGCTGCCCACACCAGCGACGCGGATTCGGACGGGCACAGCTCCTCGGCGGTGCGCTTGCTGGGGAACGCGATCTTCACCGTCTCGATCCACTCGGGCGCGCCCTTGGGCAACCGCTTCTGATAGAAACCGTCGCCCTCCTTGTCCTGGGGGCCGAGTGCCAATCTCATGCCCTCGCGATAGCCGTCGGGCCAACGCTCCATCGCGGTGGGGCGGTCACCGATCGCCCGCATCAGAGGCTCCCCGACGGCCGCGAAGTACTCGCACACCTGCAGTTTGGTGATCTCCGGGGTGCGTTCGGTGGCCTGAAAGATCACGCGATCGGGGCTCGACACCCGCACTTCGCGTTCGCCGGCCTGCACGAACGCCGGTGGTGTTTTCGCGGCCATGGCTACCGCCCCCCGGCAATGACGTCGGCGACGTCGTAGCGCACCGGAACCTCGAGCTGGTCGTACGCGCACGAGCGCGGCTCACGATCGGGTCGCCACCGCAAGAACCGCGCCACGTGCCGCAGCCGAGCCCCTTCCATCTGGTCGTAGGCCACCTCGATGACCCGCTCGATACGCACCGGGATCCAGTTGCGGTCGTTGGACGAATTCCAGCGCGTCGCCTCACCGTCGTACGTGACGTCATCGCCGAGCCGGAGCGGTTCGAGTTCTTCGAGCAGTTCCAGCCGGCGCTTGTCGGTGAAGGCCGACGCGCCGCCGATCATGCGCAGGTCGTCGCCGTCGTACAGACCGAGCAGCAGAGATCCGATACCGTTGCCGGACTTGTGGATTCGATAACCGATCAACACACAGTCGGCGGTACGCGCATGCTTGATCTTGACCATCTCGCGCTTGTTCGGCAGATAGAGACCGTCGAGCTTCTTGGCCACCACACCGTCGAGCCCGGCACCCTCGAAACGCTCGAACCAATCCTCGGCCACCGCCGCATCGTCGGTGGCGGAGGTGACGTGACAGCTCGTCCCGCCGGTACCCACCGCGTCGAGCAGTCTCGCTCGCCGCGTCGAGAACGGCTCACCCGTCAGGTCCTCGTCGCCGACGGCCAACAGGTCGAAGCCGATGAACTGCGCGGGCGTCTTCTCCGCGAGCATGGTCACCCGACTCGCTGCGGGATGAATTCGTTCGGAGAGCGACTCCCAGTCCAGACGAGTGGATCCGTCCTTCTCGCGGGGTACGACGATCTCGCCGTCGACGACGATCTTCTCGGGCAGCTCGGCCTTGATCGCCTCCACCAACTCCGGGAAATAGCGCGCCAGGTCCTTACCGCCACGAGACCCCAGCACCACCTCGTCTCCGTCGCGGAAGACGATGGCGCGAAACCCGTCCCATTTCGGCTCGTACGACCACACCGCGGGCCCGTCCGCGGGCTGTGCGGGCACCACTTTCGCGGCTTTGGCGAGCATCGGTGCGACCGGCACGGCAAGAGGAAGATCCACGCAGTTCATCCTGCCTCATGCAGCCGACGAGCGAGTCCGATATTTTCTACACGAGCACGGTCGAACCTACGAGGGCAGGACTCACCATGGCGTCATCCAGTCGTTCGGTCCGCGCTCTCGTGCTCGCGCTGTCGTCGTGCGCGGCGCTGATACTCGGCGGGTGCGCCTCGGAAGTGTCCGGTACCGCCGTCGCCATCTCCGGTGCCACCATTCCCGCCACCACGACCACCGCCCCGCCCACCACCACACCGCAAACCGACATCGACGACGGCGGCAGTGTCGACATCGACGTGGAGATCGGCGAGTGCGTGGCCCTGGGCGGAACCGTCGACGAGGCGGCCATAGACAACGCGACCTGCGGATCTCCGCAGTCCAACTACGTCGTCTTCGCCAAGACGCCCACCTCGGCCGAGTGCCCCGCGGATGCCGATCAGTACTACTACGAGACCTACTTCGACATCGAACAGGGAGCCCTGTGCCTCGACATCGACTGGCAGGTCGGTGGATGCATGGACCTCGTCGGTGAATTCGCTCAGCGGATCGACTGCGCGACCCCCGGTGCCGACACCCGCCGCGTCGTGACCATCCTGCAGGGCACCTCGTCCGTCGACGACTGCCCCGACCCCGCGCTGTACGGATTCGAGAAGGATTCACGCAACTTCGTCGTCTGCGTCGAACGGTTGTGACCGCCACCGACATCTCGGTCTCGAGCGCTCGGGGGCGCTGGATCGTCGCAGCCACGGTGCTCGGTTCGGCTCTGGCGATGCTCGACGCCACCGTGGTCAATATCGCGTTACCCGCGATCGGTCGCGATCTCGGTTCGGGCGTCACCGGTCTGCAGTGGACGCTGAGCGGTTACACCTTGACGCTGGCCTCGCTGATTCTGCTGGGCGGGTCGCTAGGCGACCGGCTGGGGCGCAGGCGGGTGTTCGTCTGGGGCACCGTCTGGTTCGCGGCCGCGTCGGTGCTCTGCGGGCTCGCTCCCAGCATCGAGGTGCTGGTCGCGGCGCGACTACTGCAGGGCGTCGGCGCGGCCTTGTTGACGCCGGGTTCTCTCGCGCTGATCTCGGCCTCCATCAGGGCCGAGGATCGAGGAGCTGCGATCGGTCTGTGGTCGGGTCTCGGCGGCGTCGCGTCCGCGGTCGGTCCGTTGCTCGGCGGCTGGTTGGTCGACGCCGTCGGGTGGCGTTCGGTGTTCCTGATCAACATCCCGCTCGCCGTCGTGGTCGTGTGGGTGGCAGCGAAACACGTTCCCGAGAGCCGAGATCCGCACGCATCAGGCCGACTCGACGTACCGGGAGCGGTGACCGTCGCGGCAGCGCTGGGTCTGCTCACGTACGGTCTGATCGAGTCACATGCCCTGGCGCTCGCTCTGGGTGTCGTCGCGGCCGGAGTGTTCGTGGTGATCGAGCGTCGCTCGCACGATCCACTGGTTCCGCCGTCGCTGTTCGCATCCCGAGTGTTTCTGGCGGCCAACCTCGTCACCTTCGCCGTGTACGCGGCTCTGGGCGGCGTGTTCTTTCTTCTGGTGTTGCAGTTGCAGTTCGCCGTGGGCTACTCACCCATCGCGGCCGGAGTGGCCACGCTGCCGATCACCGCTCTGATGCTCGTCCTGTCCGCCCGCGCGGGCAGAATCGCCGGACGCATCGGACCTCGTGTTCCGATGACCGTCGGGCCGCTGCTCTCGGCACTGGGGCTGTTGCTGATGTTGCGCATCGGACCCGGATCCACCTACGCCACAGACGTTCTGCCTGCGGTTGTCGTCTTCGGGCTCGGATTGTCCGCTCTGGTGGCCCCGCTGACCGGAGCGGTTCTGGGCGCGGTGTCGACCGATCGTGCCGGAATCGCGTCTGGAGTCAACAATGCCGTGGCCCGCACCAGTCAACTGCTCGCCGTGGCCGCGCTCCCTGCGCTCGCCGGTATCGCGGGATCCGATTACGCTGCGCCGGAAGTGTTCTCGGACGGCTTCCACGCCGCGATGCTGATGTGCGCCGGACTGCTGGTCATCGGTGCCGCCATCGCGGCAGCACTGATCCGCGGCACCGGCGACGACGCGTCGAACTGCCCACCGCACTGCGACATCGGCTCACCACCACCTGCCTCGCGTCGGAGCGCGTGACTCACCGCACTGGGTCACCGCACGATCAGCACCGAGCAGTCGGCGTGGTGAACGAGATTCTGACTGACCGACCCCAGAATCGTCCCACGCAGAGCACCTCGACCCCGAGAACCCACCACGAGCATCGACGCCGACGCCGACATCGCCCGCAGGCCTCGCGTCGGGCTCGACTGCGCGCTCACAGTGCTCAGCGCAACCTCCGGATACTTCTCGTGCATCTTCTCCACATGCGCATCCAGCCAATGCTTTTCGTGTGCCCGGACACTCACCCAGTCGATCTCCTCGAATCCCGTTCCCAGACCCGGCTGGGCCGCGAATCCCCAGTAGTTCGCCGCGACCATCGGTGCACCGACGGTGTGGGCGAACTCGAGCGCGCCACTCAACGCTCGATCCGACTGCTCACTTCCGTCGACGCCCACCACGATGGGCCTGGCCGGATCGACGCTCTCCCCACCACCACGCACCAGCAGTACGGGGCAACGGGCGTGCGTGACGACCCGGAGGGTGTTGCTGCCCAAGGTCAGGTCTCGTAGTGCACTCGATTTCCTCGATCCCAGCACGATCAATTCGGCGTCGGCATTCGACAGGTACGACGCGATGGTGCCGTCGACGCTGACGATGTCGACGGATACGTCGGGTGCAACGTCGTGCATCGCTCCGGCCGCACGGGTGAGATGCTTTCGCCCGATCATGCGGAGGTCCCGCTCGAGTGCACCGCCGTCGACGAACGCTGCCGATCCGTACCAATCCCCCTCGGGGACAGCGTGAATCAACCGAACGGACGCATGTGTCTTCGCCGCGTAGGTGGCCGCCCACAGCGCTGCGGCATCGGCCTCGGTGGAACCGTCGATGCCCACCAGGATGGGAAGCACGCGGTCGGTGGAATTGCTCATGATGTGTTCCTGTCTCGATGGTGATGCCGTCGGGTCGGTCAGGGGTGGAACAGGGCGGTGACTTCGTCGGTATCGATATCGGTGCGGCATCCGCTCGATTCGAGCTCTACGTAGAAGGTCTCGTAGCCGCGCGGATCGGCCCCGCTCACACCGGTGCTGCGCCGCTCGAACACGCGCACCCCCGGCCACCGGTCGAGCACCGCTGTTCTCAGATCGTGTCCGTCCGGGGAGGTTCCGGCGAGGGGTCCGTATTCGGCGATCATCACCGCGTACACGGTGCCGCCGGTCGACGCGGTGGTCACCGGAAACACCGTCGATCCTGTCGATGCCGGACTGTCGACGGTGATGGAATCGGTCTCCATCCGCCGGGTGCCCGCCACTGCTCGTGCGTCGTTCGTCATCGTCGAGCCTCCGCCGTCGTCGTGTCCCTGCAGATCATCACCGGGCAGCGCGCGTGCCGCGTGAGGTTGCTGCTGGTCGATCCGAACAGTGCTCTCGCCACCACTCCTCGTCCGTGACTGCCGACCACCACGAGGCCGGCACGCTTGGACAGGTCTACCAGCAGATGCGCCGGATTGCCCTGTTGCACAATATGTTCGACGGATACGTCCGGATACTTCTCACTCCATCCGGCAAGACATTCCGACAGCAGCATTCGCTGCTCGCGCTCGATCTCGGCACTGTCGGGCGATCCAGGCAGGGAGAGCGCCGCCCCCTGGGACAACGAACTCCAGGCAAGCGCGGCGATCATCGGCACACCCAACAGAGACGCCAGATCGAAGGCCTGCTCGACGGCCACCTCACTCGTCGCACTGCCATCGATACCGACGAGGATCGGTGCGTCGACGGCGCCGACTCCCTCCCGCCAGACGATCACCGGACACAGGGCCGCATTCGAAGTCTCCTGTGCCGTACTCCCGAACAACGCCGACACGATCGGGCCGGAACCGGAGTTGCCGACGACGAGCATGCGCGCGGTGCGGGAGTGCCCGACCATCATCGTGCATGCGGTCGCTTCCTCCACCGAGGTGGTCACGGCCAGATTCGGATGATGGGCCAGCACCGCGGTGGCAACGTCGGTGACGACGCGTTCGGCCGCGCGCCGCTGCTCGTCCCACACCTCCCTCGGCACCACCGTTGCGGGCTCGCCCATGTAGAACACGGGCTGCTGGACTGCCCCGGCGATCAGCAGCGGAGAATCCACCTTCTCGGCCAGGGTGGCCGCCCAGCGGGCAGCGTCGATGCTGGCTGGCGAGCCGTCCACGCCGACAACGATTTTCTGGTGTCCTGCGAGAATCACGATCGTCTCCTGTTCGTTGCGCGGGCGGGTGCCGAGAGCACCGACGCGACCGCGTGTCGTGGGGTTCGGGGTGGCGGTGAGCCGATCATCGGTTTACCGACTCGAATCAGCACCTGCGCCACCCCTGTGCGTGCAGCGAGAGATTCGACCAAGCGCCTGCTACCCGACTGTTCCGTCATGTGCGTCAACGGGCACGTCGCCAGTCCGTCCGCTGTCGCTGCCAGGAGGAAGGCAGACATGGCTCGACCGCTCTGCAGCCAATCCGGGCGTTCGTCCGATGACGTCTCGAGCAGCACCACGGTGGATTCGTCCTCGACCGGCTCCTGTGTCACGGTCGCGGCGACCCGGTGCGGTTCGGGGAACACTCGTCCGACCTGCACCCTCGATGCA
Organism: Rhodococcus sp. EPR-147; assembly: GCF_001647185.1. Classification (NCBI taxonomy): domain Bacteria; kingdom Bacillati; phylum Actinomycetota; class Actinomycetes; order Mycobacteriales; family Nocardiaceae; genus Rhodococcus; species Rhodococcus sp. EPR-147. Next base: position 2,047 of record NZ_LVCU01000152.1, on the reverse strand, counting down.
TCCGCGCGGTTCGTCAGAGCCTCGGGCGGAATTCCTCCCGATCGGAACGCGTGCCCGGCCCACCATCTGATCTCCGCCTGATACGTCGCGTCGTACCTACGTACGCTCGCGCTCAGAGTCGATGCCTTCGCCAACGTCTCTTTGGACTCGGCCGACAGGACGGTCATCTCGGTGCCGTAGTGCTCCTGACCCAGGTATCGCGTCAGATCACGATTGCTCGGCACCGGCCCGAACGCTCGCCGATCCGAGTACCGCCGATTGATCGCAGTGAGCAGGTCGAACTCGTGCGACCGGGGATGCGCGGCGTGTACGAAACGAACACGCGCGAGGTGATCCGGTGCACCCGGGGTCGGCAACAGGTCGATCTCTGCCGTCCACCTGTTGGCGGCCGCAGCCTTCTGCAGGTGGTCCAAGGCAGCCCCGCAGCTCATCACCATCTGCCGCTCGGTCGGGTCTATCGCCCCGAGCACGCGCGAGCTGTCGGTGTACAGATCGAGTACGTGCTCGGAGTAGATCCACCTCCACGGCTGACTGTTGTGCACGGACGGAGCGCGACACGCGAGCTCCACCAGCATCTCCACCACGGCCGTATCCGGCTGATCGTTCATCGTCTCTCCTCGGACTCCCACCGCGATGCGGTGACACACCCACTCTCTCCCCGAGCTGGTGGTGCTCGACAGGGCCATTCGTCACTCGATGAAGGGCACTCGAGACGTACGAGTTGGGTGCATGCCGATCGAGAGCCGCAACCACAGGTTTAGTGTTGACGGTGAATGCGACTCAGGAGCGGAACCTGAGGACGCGACCGTCCGCCGACCGCTCAGGAGAGTCATGACGACCCCGCAGAATCCCCACGAAGACATCGACGTCAAGCCGCGCAGCCGCGACGTCACCGACGGACTGGAGAAAACGGCAGCGCGCGGCATGCTCCGCGCCGTCGGGATGGGCGACGAAGACTGGGGCAAATCCCAGATCGGCGTCGCCTCGTCGTGGAACGAGATCACCCCGTGCAACCTCTCGCTCGAACGTCTGGCGAAGGCCGTCAAGAAGGGCGTCCACGCCGCCGGCGGCTACCCGCTGGAATTCGGCACCATTTCGGTGTCCGACGGTATCTCGATGGGTCACGAGGGCATGCACTTCTCGTTGGTCTCCCGTGAGGTGATCGCCGACAGCGTCGAAACCGTCATCAGCGCAGAGCGTCTCGACGGTTCCGTCCTGCTCGCCGGATGCGACAAGTCGCTGCCCGGAATGCTCATGGCCGCAGCGCGTCTGGACCTGGCGAGTGTTTTCCTCTACGCCGGCTCCACGTTGCCCGGGTTCGCGACCCTGTCCGACGGCAGCGAGCACCAGGTGACGATCATCGACGCCTTCGAGGCCGTCGGTGCCTGTTCGCGCGGATTGATGTCACGCGCCGACGTCGACACCATCGAACGCGCCATCTGCCCCGGCGAAGGTGCCTGCGGCGGAATGTACACCGCCAACACGATGGCCAGCGCAGCCGAAGCGATGGGAATGTCGTTGCCCGGCAGCGCATCTCCTCCCGCTCCCGATCGCCGACGCGACGGATTCGCCCACGCCAGCGGCGAGGCCGTCGTCGATCTTCTGCGACGCGGCATCCGCACCAGCGACATCCTCACCAAGGAAGCGTTCGAGAACGCCATCGCCGTTGTCATGGCATTCGGCGGCTCGACCAACGCGGTGCTGCACCTCCTGGCCATCGCCCACGAGGCGCAGGTGGACCTGACCCTCGCCGACTTCACCCGCGTCGGCGCGAAGGTTCCCCACCTGGCGGACGTCAAGCCGTTCGGCAAGCACGTCATGACCGACGTCGACGCCATCGGCGGAGTCCCCGTCGTGATGAAGGCTCTGCTCGACGCAGGCCTGATGCACGGCGACTGCATGACGGTCACCGGTAAGACCGTGGCGCAGAACCTCGCTCACATCGCGCCCCCTGACCCCGACGGAAAGGTACTGCGCGCACTCGACAAGCCGATCCACCCGACGGGCGGCATCACCATCCTCGAAGGATCGCTCGCCCCCGGCGGAG
>NZ_LVCU01000151.1:0-19746 GCF_001647185.1 Rhodococcus sp. EPR-147 | reverse complement strand
AGACGGCACCATCGCAGCAGGCGACGTCGTGGTCATCCGCTACGAAGGACCCAAGGGCGGGCCGGGAATGCGCGAGATGCTCGCAATCACCGGAGCCATCAAGGGTGCGGGACTCGGCAAGGACGTCCTGCTGCTCACCGACGGCCGATTCTCCGGCGGCACCACCGGCCTCTGCGTCGGACACGTGGCACCCGAGGCAGTCGACGGCGGACCCATCGCCTTCGTCCGCGACGGTGACCAGATCCGACTCGACGTGGGCAAGGGCACCCTCGACCTGCTCGTCGACGCAGCCGAAATGGACTCCCGCGCACAGGGCTGGGCACCACTCCCGCCGCGCTACACCCGCGGAGTGCTGGCCAAATACTCCAAGCTGGTCGGATCGGCCTCGAACGGTGCGGTGCTGATCTAGCCGTCCCCTTTCCGCCCGCCCCCTGCCCCCGCCCCCGTGCCGCCCGCCCCCCCGTGCCGCCCGCCCCAGGTTCGGATCAATGTGGATTTCAGTCAGTCAGAGTGCAACAAAGGCGCATTGATCCCAGTGGGGTGAGCGGGCGGGATTGGGTGAGCGGGCGGCGGGCGAGCAAGAGGCGGGCGGGTTGCGACTACAGCGGCATTGCCCACATGGAGCTCGAGCGTTCCTTGAATGCCGTGCAGTTGGCGTGTTGTTTACTGGCCCGCTGGTAGAAGGTCTGCAGCGGCTCGGTGGGTTCGGGCGGCTGCGGTGTGGGCGCAACCGGCAGGTCGCTGAGTTCGAGGGCTGCGTCGAGGGCTTCCTCGGCCTCGACGCGTCGGGTGCGCGCCAGGTTGGACAGGGCGAGCTGGTGGATCGTCACGCGGTCGCCGGACTTGCTGTCCACCGTGGCCTGTCGGGCGACGGAGGCGTCGAATTCGTACACCTTCGAGGCCAGCTGATAGATGCTGGGACGCTCGAGCTCGGCGTCCACCAGAGCCGGCTCGGCCACGGTGCGCGCAGGTGTCGGTGCGGTCTCCTCCGCGGTTCGCAACGCGTGCCGTGCGCCGGAATTCTGGGGCTTCGCCGACGGCCGCTCCAGTAGTTGCTCGAGCTCTGCAACCTCACGATCGGCTACCGGGTCCTTTGCCGGCGGCGCGACGAAGGGCACGATCGGCTCGAACTCGATCTTCTCCGACGACGTCGCCGCAGTCGCATTCTTGGACGGAATGAGCAGCGCGACGATCACCGTGCCGACGCCGAACACGACGGCGGCAACAACACTCGTGTGCACCACTGCGTCACCGAACGCCGCGACGGCATTGGCCTCCAGATTGTCGGCGAATCCACTGAGAAATGCGTTCTGGTCACGGATGACGTCGGAGACGATCACCGCACCGGCCAACGAATCCTGCGATGCTGCAAGCCCTTCCGCCGCCTGCCCGGTGTACTGGCCGTTCGGTTGCTTGCCGGGGAAGGTCTGCAGGAATCCTTCGATGCCCTGGCGGTAGGACGCGGCGAGCACCGATCCGAGCACAGCGATACCGAGCGATCCGCCGAGTTCGAGGGCGGTGTCGTTGAGGCCGCCGCCCACTCCGAGCTTGCTGTCCGGGAACTCGCCCATGATGGAGTCGGTGCAGGGCGAGACGGACAGTCCGATTGCCAGACCGAGCAGCGTCAGCACCGGAAGGAAGTCGGAATACGTTGCGGTCGAGTCGATCCCAATGAGCGAGATGACCGACAGCGTTCCCACGATCATGCCTGCGGTGACGGTGACGCGCGGTCCCAGCTTCGGTGTGAGCCACATCGTGATTCCGGATCCGACGAAGACCGCACCGGCCAACGGCAAGAGGTGAACGCCGGTGGACACCGGACCGTAGCCGAGAGCGAACTGGAGATACTGGGCGACGAAGTAGATGGCGCCGAAGGTGACGAGGAAGAAGATCAGCACCGCGAGGGTGGCCCCGCTGAGGATGCGGGAAGAGAACATCCGGACGTCGAGCAACGGATTGGGATGCCGCAGTTCCCATCCCACGAAGCCGACGACCGACAGCAACCCGACGAGCGCGAAGTACAGCGGCCCGACGGTCCAGCCGAAGTGCATGCCCTCGATGATGGCGTACACGATGGTCGACACGGCCAGCACCGACAGCAGTCCACCGATCCAGTCGATCGCACCCGGGTCGACGGCCCGTGACGGCGGGACCAGCACGACGGCACCGACGATGGCGGCCAGCGCGATCGGAACATTGATCAGGAACGTCGAGTGCCAGGTGAAGCTCTCGAGAAGCCAGCCCGCCAACAGCGGCCCGGCCGCGATCGCGAGTCCCGAGGTTGCCGCCCACACGGTGACAGCGGTGGCGCGCTCCCGCTTGGGGAAGGTGGCGACCAACAGCGACAGTGTGGCGGGCATGACGATGGCTGCGGCGACACCCATGACGATGCGGGCCAGGATCACCCCGAGGGTGGCATCGGTGAGTGCCCCGGCCACAGATCCGGCGACGAAGATGATCAGGCCGAGAATCAGAGCGCCGCGGCGGCTGTAGCGATCTCCGATCACCCCGCACAGCAACATCAACGACGCGTAGGGGACGGTGTAGCCGTCGATCACCCATTGCAGGTCGCTGCTCGTCAGACTCAGATCGAGTGTCATCGACGGTGCGGCGACCAACAGGGACGTATTGGCCATGACCACGATCAGCAGGCTCAGGCACAACACCACCAGCGCCGACCAGCGTCGTGGGTACGGTTTGTGCATATCTTGGACAGGCGTCATCGCAAGCAGTGTCATCGTGTGTTCCCCCCCGTTGGCAAAGTGCGAGACACACCTTGCACAGTGCTGTGCAGCTTAGGAAGCGTCGACTAGGATCGGCAATCTTTTGTGGCGGCAACCACACTCCCCGCCCGCGATCGTGCTAGATGTTGTCCTGTGCGTAAGACGACGGAGTCGAGTTCGATTGCACGGGACGCAGCTGCGCCGCCTGTGCAACGACGTGACGCCCGATCCAATCGAGCGCGAATTCTGCACGTTGCACAGGGGGTACTGGCGGACAATCCCGATGCGACGATCAACGACGTCGCCGCCGCTGCGGGAGTGGTCCGGCGAACCGTGTACGCCCACTTCGCCTCTCGCGAAGCGTTGATCGACGGTATCGCCGTGGAAGCAGCGGAACGAATTTCGGCTGCGCTCAACCGCGTTCCTGCCGCAGACGAATCGGCGGTGACGGTGTTCGTTCGGCAGACACTGGCCCTGGCACGCGTCGGAGATCAGTACCGGCTGTTACTCGCGGTCGCACGGTCCGATCTGGGACACAACAGCATTCACGATCTACTGACTCCGATGCGCGAGTCGGCCGCCGCGGTCATCCGACGGGGACAGCGCGAGGGTGTGTTCTCCTCGTACCTCGCCGCCGAAGTGCTGATTCTCAATATCGAGGCCATTGCGCTGTCGATCCTCGACGCCACCAACGCCGGATTGATCGGCGATCCGGCCGGAGCGGCGACGACGTCGAGCCTGGTGCTGCTGGGAATCGCGCCGGACGACGCGGAACGCATAGTCGCAGATGTTCGGTCGTCCGCCCGCGCCCGCTGAGAGCAGTACCGACCCCACGCACGACGAAGGCCCCGTCGCAGTGTGTTGTGCGAACGGGGCCTTCGGCCGAAAACGGGTGGATCTAGGGAGCCGGGACGAATCCTGCGCCGAGTCCGTTGCCCTGATCGACGTTGCGGAGTATCGCGTCGAAGTTGGTGCCGACCTCGGGTCCGAAGCACGCCACGCCGAGGTAGGCATTGACCATGCCGACGAGGGTGTTGCCGACGACGACCGGGCTGCCCGAGTCACCTTCGACGACACACAGCTGCGCCCAGGTCTCCTGCGACTGCAGGACGTCGCCGTACGCGAGTCCGCAGGTGTTGCCGGTGGTACGGCCTTCCTTGCAGACGATGTTCGGGAACGCCGTCGGCGGACCGACCTGCGAGATGGTCACGTTGCCGACGCGGTTGATCGGTGCGACCTTGTCACGCTGGAATTCGATGAGGGCGTAGTCGTATTCCGGGTTGGAGAACGCGATGCGGCCGACCTCACCGAGGGAGGTGTCGTACTCGGGGACGATGGAGGCGCCCGCTTGGCCACAGTGACCGGCGGTGAAGCCGACCAGGTTTCCGTTGCGGTCGTTACCGATCGTCGTCAGCGTGCACTCGGCCGCGCCTCCGACGATGATTCCCGAGCCGCCGCCGAGAGCAGCTGGAGTGGCCGCGGATGCGGACCCCACGCCGACGCTGGCTACGATTGCAGCCGCCCCCACGACGACGAGCATGAATTTCTTGAACATGTACTCCCTCTCAGCGGTGTCGGCAGAACCCTAGCAACAACAGGTGTACGAACACGAGCGAGTCGTTCATACGTCCTGCTCGAGGGCGGCAAGCGTCGTGCGCGCCTCCTCGAGTTGACGGCTCAGTTCTGCAACGCGTCGGGCGGCTTCCTCGCGCGCGTGGGAGATGACTGCCTCGACTGCGTCGCGTGCAGTGGGGTCGCCCAACTCCCGAACAGCGCGGCTCACCGACTCGGGGCTCACCGGTTGCGATTTGGTGGGCCGCTTCGCCCCCTGGGTGACCGTGACGGACCAATCGTTGTCGGCCCCCGCATGAATGGTGACGCTGACGCCGCCCGGTGCCTTCTTGGCTCGACGGGGAGCCGGACTCGGCGGTTGCACGGCCTTGGGGCGTTCCGCCACCGTCTTGGGCTGTGCCGGCTCCGCGTCGGGCCGAACCGCTACGGGTTTGGGCTGCAACGGCTCGGCGCTCCTTGCCGGCGTCGCCTGAGGCGGTGCCACCTTCTTCGCGGGCACGCGCTTGGCCGGCGCAGGCGGAGTTGCTGCGTTGCGAGTGATGCGCAGTTCCTCTGCCTCGTAGGGCAATTCGTCGTTGACACCCTTCGGGCTGATGGTGACCGTGGTGCCGTCGATCGACACGACCTTCGCCGACGTCCCCTCGGGCAGGCCCAGACTCGGGTTGGGTTCACGAAGATAGACGGTGGCCCGACGCCCCTCGGCGAGCGCCGCGGCCAGAGCCGTCAGATTCTCGGGAGTCAACGAATCGTTCACGGCGCGCCCACGGGGTGGCATCGACTACCGGCCTTTCTCGAAAGTGTTTGCGAATACTGTCGCACACTTGCAGGTGAGATGCGGCCGGGGCAGCACAGGGCGCGTCGGATCGGCGTATCGAGAGGAGGTTATCCGTTAATCCAAGTAACTGTAACCACAAGTAACTGTAACTTGGATTAACACTTAGAATTGGTTGGCCGAGAAGGCCGATGTCTCTCACTGTATACGACAGCCGCCCGGCGCACCGCGCGCGCACTCAGAGGTGCCATCGGCCCCACCAGGGTACCGGCGAGTAGCCGCGCGACTCCCGGGCGAGATCGGTGTCCCGGAACCACCTCACCGAACCGCCCTCGCACACGGTTTCTGCCGCGTAGCCTGGCGGCGTGCCTCCTTGCGAAGGTACGGAACAGGAGTCTCGATGTACCACCTCGACGCGGACGAACAGTCGCTCAGCGACGGTCCGCACGTGTATTTGCTCGACGCCAAATCCACCCTCGAGGTTCAGGCTCTGAATCAGTGGATCGACGCCACCACGCCGGACGGCGAACCGCGACCACCCTCGGTGGTGCTCTCCGGTGAGGCGAAAACGTCACTCTCGGACAGTGTTCGCGGCTACGCCGACGATCCGCTGCTGATCCCGCTGCGGGTGACTCTGTCCGATCGCAAGAGCGGCATTCTGCACCGAATCTTCGCGCCCCGTGGTCGGTCCAAGCCAACGCAGGTGTGGCAGCGATGGGTGGCAGGCGACGACCCGGACCACTCCGCGGTGTTGGTCGGCGAGCCCGCGACTCTCAGTGATCTGCAGGATCGGTTCGAGCGCGGCGGCGGCACGTCCCTGTCGTCGTTCATTCTTCGTCAGGCCAGTCTGGCGCTGGACAAGGCCGAGCGCGGCGTCATCGGCTCCGAGTACAAGATCCCGCGATTCGTCGTCGAGGACATGACGGAACAGAAGAAGTTCCGGGACGGAATCACCGAACTCGCCGAGGAGGTCGGCCAGGATCGCGACGCCGTCGACACCCGCGTCCAGGAGATCCTCGGTGAGATGGTCGCAACCGAGACCCGCCGCGCGGTCGAGATGTGGGGAACCCTCGGGGCGTACTTCTCCCGGGCGTACAAGGTCGACGTGGACCGTGATCAGTTGCAGAAGGTACGCGAACTCAACAAGAACTATCCGCTGGTGTTCCTGCCCAACCACCGTTCCTATCTCGACCCGCTCGTACTGCGTCCTGCCCTGCTGGCCGAAGGCCTGCCGCTCAACCACGTCATGGGCGGCATCAACGTCGGCTTCTGGCCGCTGGGCCCGATCGCCAAACGCAGTGGCGTCGTGCTCATCCAGCGCAAGTTCTCCGACGCGATCTACAAGTGGACGCTGCGTCAGTACATGAGCTTCCTGCTGAGCAAGCGGTTCAACCTCGAGTGGTACATCGAGGGCGGCCGTAGCCGCACCGGGAAGCTCCGCCCGCCGCGGTTCGGCCTGCTGACATATCTGGTGGACGCACTCGAGACCAGCGATGCGGAAGACGTGTACCTGGTTCCGACGTCCATCACCTACGACCGGCTGCACGAGGTCGGTGCGATGGCCGAGGAATCGCACGGCGCGAAGAAGCAGGCCGAGGGCATTCGGATGGCCATCGGGTACATCCGCGCGCAGGGCACGTTGCGCGGCAACGTGTACCTGAACTTCGGCGAGCCGATGTCGGTGGCGTCGATCGTCGCCGAGAACTCCGACAAGCGAGTGGCGGTGCAGAAGATCGCGCTCGGTGTCTCCCATGCGATCAACGACGCGACTCCGGTGACGCCCGCGGCGCTGGTCACCATGGCCCTGCTCGGCATCGAGGATCGCGCCCTCAACGTCAACGAGATGTGGGCCATCATCGCCCCGCTCGCCCGCTACATCAAGCGCCGCAACCTGCCCACCGCGGGCGGCGTGGACATCGCCGACGTCGACGTCGTGCGCTCGGCCGTCATCGCACAGGTCAACGCCAACGTCGTCAAGCGTTTCGACGACGGTCCCGAGCCCCTGTTCTACCTGGCTCAGGACAAGCATCTGGTCGCAGCGTTCTTCCGCAACAACGCAATCCACTTCTTCGTCATGCGCGCCATCGGCGAGTTGGTCGTGCTGCCGACCAGCGGCGATTCGACGCCACTGACCCAGGAGTCGCTGTGGCAGTCGGCACTGCAGTTACGCGATCTGCTCAAGTTCGAGTTCTTCTTCGGCGACAAGAAGGACTTCGGCGAGCGGCTCGAATCCGAGGTCGATCTCATCGACCCGGACTGGCGCGCCAACATCAGCGATCCAGATTATGCTGCGCGACAACTGCAGTCGCAGGATCTGCATCTGGCGCACCGCGTGTTGCAGCCGATCTTCGAGGCGTACCAGGTGGTTGCCGATCAGCTGATGTTGCTGCCGCAGAGCGGTGAGTTCGACAAGGCGAAGTTCATCACGGAATGCCTCGGTGCAGCTCAAGCCAGACGACTTCGTCAGCAGCTCGATCACAGCGAGTCGATCTCCGGCGAATTGTTCGATACAGCATTGCAATTGGCCGAGAATCGCGATCTGGTCGATTCCGCGTCCGACGGTATCGCGCGCCGCAGGCGGGACTTCGCGCTCGAGATCGACGAGTGGGCACGCAAGGTGCGTACGATCCGCGACATGGCCCACCGCATGCTGCGCGAGGTAGAACCGATCTCGGCCCCCGAGGAGAACAATTCATGACCGAGTTCGACGATCGACTGATTGCGATCGCCGCCGCTCCACCCGGCCGGGACACCGTTGCGTTCTTCGATCTGGACGGCACGCTGATCAACGGATTCTCGGCCCGTGCAGTATTTCTCGAACGACTCAAGACTCTCGACGTGACGGTCAAGGAACTGTGGGAGATATCGAGTGCCGTCGTCGAGATGCGGATGCGCAACTCCCCGGTCGACAACCTGATGGGCAAGGCCGTCCGGGGCCTGGAGGGCCGTCGGGAAGACGATCTGATGGAACAGGCAGACACGCTGTTCCGCAACGAGATCGCGCCGATGATCTACCCACAGGCCCGCATCCTTGTCGAAGCACACCGCCACGCCGGTCATCGACTGGTGATGGCCACCTCGGCCACGCCGTACCAGGCGCTGCCCGTACAGCAGGACATGATGTTCGAGACACTGCTGTGCACCACCCCGGTGGTCACCGACGGCATCCTGACCGGGGAGCTGGTCGGCGATTCGCTGTGGGGCCCACGTAAGGCCAAGGCCGCGATCGACTACGCCGAACGTGAGGGAATCGCTCTCGCCGGCTGCTTCGCCTACTCCAACGGCGGTGAGGACATTCCACTGCTCGAGGCCGTCGGCCGTCCCATCGCCCTCAACCCGGATCCCGAACTGCAGCGCTACGCCGCCAAGAAGAAGTGGCCGTCGCTCACGTTGGAGAGCCCCAAGCGCGGCACCGATCTGACCTCGGCCGTGCGCAGCACCGCAGCTCTGGGGTCGGTGCTGGCCAGCGCATCGATCGGCCTCGGCCTCGGGTTACTGACGCGCAGCAGGCGCAACGGAGCGAACATCACCAGCACCATTGCGCCGGACATCGCTCTGACCATTGCCGGAGTCAAGCTCGACGTGACCGGCACCGAGAACGCGTGGTCGGCGCGACCTGCCGTGTTCATGTTCAACCATCAGAGCACTGCCGACTCGATCATCGTCACCTCCATTCTTCGACGCGACATCACCGCGGTCGCCAAACGAGAACTCGAACGCGACCCACGATTCGCACTGCTGGGCAGAATTTTCGACGTCGCCTACGTCGATCGTGGTGATCCCTCTCAGGCGCGCGAGGCGATGCGCCCGGCCATAGAGAAATTGCACAGTGGCATTTCCGTCGCCATCGCGCCCGAGGGCACGCGGATGCCGACGTCGCGTCTCGGCCGATTCAAGAAGGGCGGCTTCCACCTGGCGATGCAGGCCGGAGTGCCCATCGTTCCCATCGTCATCCACAACGCGGGTGACGTGATGTGGAAAAAGGATTTCACCGTCCATTCCGGTACCGTCAAGGTCACCATCGGCGAGCCCATTCCCACCACGGACTGGGAGCCCGACAAGATCGACGCGTACGTGGACGATGTCCGTTCCTATTTCGACAGAACGTTGGGATATGCCTGAGAACCAGATCAACTCGGTGGTGCAAGCGGAGATCGAACGCAATCTTCTGGGGGGCACTCCGAAGTACACCCGGTCCGACATCGTCGACAGGTCGGGGTTGCCGCTCGAACGGGTCATCGCGCTGTGGATCGGCATGGGCTTTCCCATCCACACCGATACCGAGGCCGTCGTCTACACCGATGCGGACCTCGAGGCACTGAAGTTGATCACCGGGCTCACCGAGCAGAAAGTCATCAAGCCCGAGATGGAGGTGGCGATCGCACGCACTCTCGGCCAGTCGATGTCCAGACTCGCGGAATGGCAAGTGGGCGTGGTGAACTCTCACATCCTCGAGCGCATCACCAGCAGCGACGAGGACCAGAACGACATCGACACCATCCGGCACAACGCCAGGGATATCGCTGCCGAGACGGTCCCCACCCTCGAAGCGCTCCAGGCGTACACCTGGCGACGGCACTTGGCCGCGGCGGCCGGACGGTCCATCGCCGCTCCCGACGACGCCACCGACAGCCCCGTCATGGCCGTCGGCTTCGCGGACATGGTCGGCTACACCAGCCTGACGCGTCGACTCGACATCGGCGAACTGACCACGCTCCTCGAGGAGTTCGAGTCACTCGCCACCAATATCATTGCGCGCGGGCGTGGTTCGGTGATCAAGAACGTCGGCGACGAGGTGATGTTCAGCGCGCAGACTCCCGAGGACGCCGCCCACATCGCCCTCGACCTGCAGGACGCGTTCGCCGAACAGGAAGACATGCCGGACCTGCGGGTCGGGCTGGCCTGGGGGCCGGTTCTCGCCCGTTACGGTGACCTGTACGGGTCGGTGGTCAACATCGCTGCGCGTCTGACCAGTTCGGCCAATCCCGGAACGACTCTCGTCGACACCGTCATGACCGAGGAACTGCGTCACGACTCCGAGTTCTACCTCAAATCGATTCGCTCACTACGGGTCAAGGGTTTCCACAAGCTCAAGCCCCATCGACTCAAGCGCAACAAGCGCAGCGGTCACCGGAGCGAGGAGTAGAACTCCAGATGTTTACGCGCGGCCTCGTCCCACGTGAGGCTGTGCGCCAGCGTCAGGCCCGGTAGCGGATCCCGCGGTTCCCGCACGGCACGTTCGAGCTCGGCTGCCATGGTCTGCGCCGAGGACGCGTAGGTGACGCTGTTGCCGAACACTTCTCGCAGTACCGGCAGATCTCGCGCGACGACGGGGGTCGACGCCGCGAGTGCTTCCATGGCGGCCAGTCCGAAGCCCTCCTTGGTCGAGAAGAACGGCAGCACAGCAGCCTGTGCCACGAGGTGCGGCAGCTCGTCGTCGTCGACGGTACCGAGTATCACCGGTTCGATACCGAGTTCGGCTGCGCGGCGGTCGAATTCGGCGCGATAGTCGCGATAGTCGAACAGCGTCTCGCCGCCGGCGAAGACCAATCGCAGGTCGTGCGCCCGCAGCCGGGCGAAGGCGTCGAGTAGATCCAGGCTGCCTTTGCGCGGTTCGATACCTCCCACGGCGACGACGTATCGGCCGAGCTTCTCGCGCCAGTGGGATCGGTCCGATTGCGCCGCTGCGGTGAATCTCTCGGCGTCGACGCCGTTGGGGATGACCGTGGGCTCGAATCCCCATCCGCGGCGAACGTCGCTCGCCACCGCCGCCGACACGCAGATGCGCGCGTACGGGGCGGTGATCGCGCGTTCGTGGCACGCGGCCAGCTCGGGCGTGGTGAACTCGTCCAGGTGATGGATGGTCCTGATGCAGCGGCCGACGGCATTGGCGGAGATGCAGTCCTGCGCATGGACGATGTCGTACTCCTCCGGTGTGAACGCCTGCCGCAGAACATCTATCGACCGCAGAATTCGATCTCCGACCTTCTCCCCTTCCCGGTGCTCGAACGGGACCATTCTGATGTCGACGGCGGGGTCCACGTCACGAAAGAACGTACTGTCGCCACCGCGGCCGAGGGACCACACCGACACGTCCTGCCCGGCGCGCGCCAGCGCCTCGGCCAGCGCCAGTGTGTGCACCACTCCGCCGCGCGGCTTGGACGAGTAGGTCGACAAACTGATCTTCACTGACCCGGTTTCTCCTGCAACAGATTCGGATACGCATCCACCCGACGCTCCGCCAAGTGATGCAGCCCCCGGCGCGCTCGGTCGACCTCGGCGTCGACATCGATCTCGTGCACCGCAAGGCCTCCTTTGGACCAGGTCCGAGCCAATACGTCGCCACCGGGGCCGACGATCTTCGCCTGCCCGAGAAAGCGCAGCGAACCCATCACTCCGGTTTGATTGGACGAGACCAGCACCACCTGATTCTCGGCCGCGCGGGCAGCGTCGTACAGATCGAACAGACGGGACTGCCGATCGTTCGGAAGAGAAGACGCTCGATCCGTGACGCTGGCAGGCCACGCAGACAGGGCCGCAATGATTCTCGCGCCGTCGAGCGCCAACGTCCGCGCCGACTCCGGGAACGTCTTGTCGTAGTCGATCAACATCCCCATCCGCCCCACCGGGGTATCGAACGCCTCGAAATGGTCACCGGCCGCGTAGGCGAGCGACTCCCCGAGCGGCTGGTGCACCTTGCGGTGACTACCCAGAATGCCGTCTCCCGTCAGACACGCGGCGGCGTTGTACCGCAGCCCTTTCGACAGCTCGGTGTACCCGATGCAGATCGTCATGTTCCCGGCTGCGGCGATGATCGCCGCCAGTTCCGGGCCGTCGGGATCGAGGGTGGGAGGTAGTTCCGCGGGATCCGGATTGCTCAGGCTGTTGATGTAGCCCCCGAGGGACGCGTCGGGCAGCACCAGGAGATCGATGCCTTCTCGGGCCGCACTGGAGATGATCGTGGTGATCTTCAGTACCGCTCGGTCGACATCTCTCCCGAAATGCGCTGCCAGCGCGCCGATCTTGATGGGGGCCACGAGAAGCTCAGACCATCTGACTCTGGGGTTGTGCGGCACTGATCTCGAGACCGATCTGGTCCGCCAGGAACGCAGCGTCCCTCGCCACCGAGGCGAAGCGTCCCGAACCCCAGGTGTGCTGCCACGGCAGACCCAGGAAGTACAGGCCGGACACCGAGGTGACGCCGCGGTTGTGCGTCGGGTGGCCCTCGCCGTCGAACGCGCCGACCTTCAACCAGCGATAGTCGGTACGGAAGCCGACGGACCAGACGACGGCCTTGATATCGGCGGCGGCGAGGTCGAGTTCGGTGGTCTCGGTCTCCGGACGCCACACCGGAACGTAACGCTCCTCGGTCGGCGCGCTGATTCCCTCGCGCTCGATGTAGGCGTCGATGTTGTCCTTGATGCTCTCGGCCACGCGGTCCGCAGCGTCGAGGGAGGCCTCGAGGGTGGGCGCGAACTGCAGAACGCCGTCCTCGACTCCCAGTAGGCGGCCGTAGAGTTTCATGCCCTCGGTGGCGAATGCGCGCAGGTCGATGTCTCGACCACCGTCACGTCCGGTGACGTAGTGGTTCGTGTTCTCGCGTTTGCCGACGCCGCCGGGTTGATCTTCGATGGAGACATCGTAAACCCCCATGTCGTGCAACCAGGCGACACAGTCGCGGCCGCGATAGAAGCGCGCGACGCGGGGAGCGGTGCCCGCCACCAGATGGACGCGGCGGCCGTCGAGGTGCAGGTCCTCGGCAATCTGGGCACCGGACTGGCCGGTGCCGACGACCAGCACGTCGCCGTCCGGGAACTGTTGTGACCCGCGGTATTCGGAGGAGTGGATCTGGACGATGTCACGGGGAAGCTTCTCGGCGAACCTCGGGATGGTGGGGATGTGGTACCCACCGACGGCGACGACGATCTGATCGGCATGCATGGGGCCGGCGGAAGTCTGGAGGTCGAAGCCACCCGCCACCGACTGGAGTGCCTGATCGACCGAAACGTGCTCTCGGACCGGTGCATCGAAGCTTTCCGCGTAGCGGCGTACGAAGGCGTACACCTCGTCACGCTGCATGAATCCGTCGGGATCGTCACCGTCGTAGGAGTACCCGGGGAGCGCGCACTGCCAGTTCGGAGTCACGAGGGTGAAGTTGTCCCAGCGGGAGTCCTTCCACTCGTGCGCGATCGTCTCGCGCTCCAACACCACATGTTCGATGCCACGCTGCGTCAGATGCCAGCTGATGGACAGGCCGGCCTGCCCGCCGCCGATGACGATCACGGGGTAGTTTTCTATTGCACTGTGATTCTCCGTCATAGCAATTCAGCTCCCGACATGCTCAGTACGCGAACGGCACCGGCCTCGTACGCGGCACTGACACCGTGAATCTCCTCCATCTGCTGCGCGGCCGAGGTGCACCGCATTCCGAACTTGGCGAGCACTCGATCGCTGGCGATCGTCAACGCCTCCGACGTCCGTTTCACGAACTCTGCCACCGGGTAGTCCTCGCCGGGCGTCAGGTAGTCGTGCATCACCAGAGACGGCGAATAGCAGGACTGTTCGCGTCCGTCGGGCCATCGAACGAGGAACGACATCTCAGGCATGGATCGGCTCCTTCGTGATGGTCCGGTACACGGACGGTCGGCGATCACGAAGGTTGTACATGCCGCCGCCACGTGCTGCGCCGATGAGGGCAGCGACGTCGACGGTGGCCGTGGCCAAGCCCGGTTCGACGCCCGTACCGGCGAGAATCTCCCCGCCGGGCCCGACGATCTTTGCGCTGCAGACGAATCGGAGAGATCCGAAGGTACCTGCCTGATTGGCCGCGACCCAGATGATCTGATTCTCGAGAGCGCGGGCTCTGTCGTAGATGTCGAACCGCTGCTTCCAGCGGTCCTCTTCCATGTTTTCGACAGTGGCGGTGCGGGCCGTCGGCCAGGCCGAGATGGACGCAACGATCTCGGCACCGTCGAGGGCGAGTTCCCGTGCTGCCTCTGGGAATCCCTTGTCGTAGCAGATCTGCATCCCCATGCGGCCGATCGGAGTGTCGAAGGCGGAGTAGCTGTCTCCCGCGTCGTAGCAGAGATTTTCACCCAGCGGCTGGTGCACCTTGCGGTACGAGCCGAGGATTCCGCTGCCGTCGACCGTCACTGCGGCGTTGTAGCGGGTGTCGCCGTCCTTCTCGCAGAAGCCGAAAGTGACGACGGTGTCACCCGCCATGTCGATGACTCGCCTGATCTCGGGCCCGTCGAGTTCGAGAGCGGGCGGCAGCGCCTTCAACCGCCGCTGTCGCGATTCCTCGGTCTCGTCACCGCCGCCGAGACTGGGCAGGTAGCCGCCCAGGCACGCCTCGGGTAGGACGAGCAGTTGACTGCCGCGATTGCGCGCTTCCTCGAGCAACGCGGCGATGGTGGCGTAGCCCTGTTCCATGTCGCGCCCGAATTCGGCTGCGGCAACGGATATGGTGACGGGCTTCGGGTGGGTAGTCATGCTTCTCCCAATCCGGTCACGGTGGACGTGACCGCGCGAGTGGTAATTCCGTCGGGCCATCGCAGTGCGACGCCCGGAATGTCGGTGAGCTCTCCGCAGACTGCGGACAGCGCAGGTCCGGACGGTGCAGTGGGTGCACCGGGACGGTCCGCGGTGATCATCGCGAACCCTGGAAAACACGTGATCCATTCGCCCATCGACGCTGCGTCGGGTTTCGGTATCGAGGCGACGTCGAGTACGGCGCCGGTTCCGCTCGCCTCGGCCAGCATTCCGGTGGTGCCGGCCAGGCCTGCCATCGAGACGTCCTTGGCGGCCTTGGGTGCGGTACGGGACACGAATGTCGCCATTGCCATCAGTTCGTCCGAGTTCCGGCGGGACGACGAATCCCATTGCTGACCATGGTATCCGCGTCGCCACTCGCCTTCGATGTCTGCGGTGAGCGTCAACCGATCGCCGACGCTTCCGCCCCCCGCCCGTACCGGTCGCGAGGTCCGGCCGAGTGCGGTGACCGACAGCGACGACGGCACCCCGGCCTGGGTGTGGCCTCCGAGCACCGGAACCTGCCACGCTGCAGAGGCGTTGGCGAGACCCCGGATGATGCGGGTCAGCCGACTCTGGGTAGGTGCTCCGACCGAATCGAGCATGCCGACGGCTCCTGCTCCCATCGCCGAGAGGTCGTTCAGATTGACCAGCGCGGCACACCAGCCGGCCCACTCGGGGTCACGATCGACCATCGACGGGATGATGGCATCGCACGCTGCGATCATGTCGCTGCCCGGTACCGGCACGCCGTCGTCGCCGCGAAAGCCTTTGGCACCGAGCCCGAGTGGCTGCGCACGAAGGGGAGCGAGTACCCCGGCGAGCATCGCCTTGGTCGAGGAGACGATCCGTTCGATCCGGTCGATCGGCCAGTACATCGCCACGTGCGGCGTGTTGGCCACCTCGACGTCGCCGCGGCGAATCCACCCGAGGCGATTGAACAGTTGCTCGTTGCTCTTCTGTACGGTCGCGTCGAAGCGAAGAACACCTCTGCTCTCGGCGTGAGCGCAGGCAGCCCGAACGAGGGCAGGCCCGACGCCGGAGGTGCGCGCCGAAGCAGCGACCACGAGCCGGCTTCCTGCCCACCACCCCAGATCCGTTGCGGTGCAGGGTGCCAGCCGTACTCCGCCGAGAACAGTGCCGTCCCGGTCGGTGGCGACCAGAACGACTGCTCGCGGATCGTCGTCCACGTCGTCGTGATCGGTGCCGGCGAACAAGCCCTGTTCGGCAACGAATGTCGCTCTCCGGAGTGCACGATAGGCGTCGAGCTCCGCTGTACTTCCGCACGGCTGGACTATGAACCCGGGCTCGACGACAGTGGTTGCAGTACCTGACAATCCGGCGAGGTCGCCCAGTTCCACGACACCGAACATGTCAGCCTCCCGCGTTCTGCAGAACGCTGCACGCACCGCATGCCGCGCAGCCTGCCTTCTGTTCGGTTCCGAGCATCGCCGCGGCCTGAAGCTCCTTGGCGACGCGTCGGGTGACGTTCTCGAGAACGTCTCGGCTCGGTGCCGTCGCGCGGTCGATGTCCACTGCCAACGTTCCGGCCAGCGGCCGGAACGGAACCACGAAGGGGTAGACCCCCATCTCGATCAGTTCTGCTGCCCCGGCGACCAATTCGTCGGGATCCTCACCGAGTCCCACCAGGATGTACGTCGAGACCTGGTTTCGTCCGAAAACCCGAACCGCTTCTTTCCACGCCGCGCGGTACTCGTCCGTCGAGACCGAGGCCTTGCCCGGCATCCACCGGCGTCGAACGTCGTCGTCGAGAGATTCGATATGGATGCCGATGGATTCGGCTCCGGCGTCGTACAGATCTTGGATCGTCTGAAGATCGCCGGGAGGTTCGCACTGCACCTGGATCGGCAGCTGCGGAACCACTGCCTTGATGGCGCGCACGCATCGGGCCAGATGACGGGCACCGCGGTCCTTCGCGGCCGAAGTGCCTGTCGTCATGACCATCTGTGTGACGCCGTCGAGTCGCACCGCCGCCTCGGCTACCTCGGCCAACTGCGCCGGGGTCTTGACCGCGATGGTGTCGCCGGCCTCGAGCGAGGCCTCGATGGAGCAGAAGCGGCAGCGTTGATCGGCGTCGTAGCGGATGCACGTCTGCACCACTGTCGTAGCGAGGACGCTCGAGCCGTGGAGCTTGGCGATCTTCTCGTAGGAAATACCGTCGGCGGTGGCGAGGTCGTAGAACTTCGGACGGTCGACGGCCTGCACATCGAGACCGATGTCGTTGCCGTCGAACAACACTCGACCCTCTTCGAGGACATACGGGCTGAGCGGATTTCGCGGGATGGCTGCGCCCAGACCATCGATGCGGACATGTCCATCGTCACTCGGGCCGGCACCGGCAGTTCTGGACACCGGCGTCGCTCCTCGAATACCGAGCAACGCCAGATCCACGCGTGTAGAGATGGACATAGCCGTCTCCTAGACCATGTAGGTCGAATTGATGATGGCACCCTTGCGCGCGTAATGAATCAACGCGTCCTGCACATCGAGGGGATGGGCCGGGATGACACCCTCGATGAGGTCCTCTTCGCGGCCACCGTGCAGTGCGAGCCCGAAGCGGCAGCAGAACACGGTGCCGCCCTCGGCGATGAATGTCGCGAGCGAATCGTTGATGTTCTGCTCGCCCGGGAAGCCAGAGTCACCGGTCGTCGGAAAGCCCCGAGTGGCAAGGCAATTGATAGCGCCGGGGCCGTAGAAGTACATGGCCGACTCGAAGCCCTTGCGCAGAGCGCGCGTCGCCTGGAGCACAGCGACGAAGGAGACCGACGACTCGTGCGCGATGCCGTGCACCAGCGTGAAGTAGCTCTCGCCGTTCTCGGCCTTGTAGTCGGGGAAGATCTTGGTGGAGCCGTAGATGTTGCTGCCCTTGGGGAGTGAAGGGTGCGGGATCTCTTCGAGCGACTTCTTGATGTTCTCGGCGATGGCCTGGTCGATGTCTGACACGGGTGTCTCCTGAAGTTCGCAGAGCTGGCTGGATGAGGTGGACGCCTGTGGCCACCGTGGGAAGAAAGGTCATGTCCGGCGAGAGAGCAGATCCTCTGCGGCCATGGAACAAGTACAAGCCCCATCCATTTCCGATTGGTCACACCCGGAACAACGCCGTGTTTCGAGGGCCTCACAGTGTTGACGTGGCGTTACGCGGATAGTGTGGAGGTCGAACCACCCATCCACTCCGAACTTGACGAGGAACTCGATGATCGGCGCCGTCACCGGCTTGTTGTACGCGTTGTCCCTGGTCGTAGGCATCTGGGTGCTCGTGAAGCTCGCCATGAACCGACCGGTCCTGCTGAAGAACAAGTCCGATCGAGCCCTGTTCTGGACCATCGCTGCCACCGAGGCCGTCGTCGCGCTGCAGGCCGTCATCGGATTCGTCATGATGTTCACCTCGGATCGAGACATACACCGACTCACGTTCGGGTCCTACCTCGTCGGACTGCTGTTTCTGCTTCCGCTCGGGACGTGGTGGTCCCTGGGCGACCGCTCCCGCGGCGGCACCGCGGTACTGCTCGTTGCCGTCCTCACCCTCGCGGCCATGGTGCTGCGCCTGAGCCAGATCTGGGCCGGATATGCCTGACAACCTCCAGCAAGCAACGCGCACCGGATTCGGGCGCTTCCTCATCGCCGTGTACGCCGTGTTCGCCGTCGCGGCGACAGCACGCTCGATCGTGCAGCTCACCACTCGATTCGACGACGCCCCGATCGCGTATCTGCTGTCGGCTTTCGCGGCGGTCGTCTACATCGTGGCCACGGTAGGACTGGCCCGAGCAACCGAGGCATCCCGACGCGTGGTGACGGCGTCCTGCATCATCGAACTCGTCGGAGTCATCGGCATCGGCACCCTGAGCTACATCCAGCCCCAGGACTTCCCGGAGCCGACGGTGTGGTCGCACTTCGGATCCGGTTACGTCTTCATCCCGGTGATACTTCCCATCGCGGGACTGTGGTGGTTGCGAAAGACTCGGCAGCGGTAGGGGTCTTCCGCAATTTTTGCTCCACTCGGACGGGTCGCACGCGGGGAACCTCTCGATCGAGGCCTTGAGTGGAGCATCCCATGCAGTCTCCAGCCCCGCACCGAAACATCGATGCGGGGCTGGAAGAGGTTGTCGTGCAGCTACTTCAGCAGAGACGTGTCAGCTCAACGCCGCCAGGTTCGCAACGGATTTCTTGACATCGGTGTCCAGTGCCCGCGCCACCACCGATCCCACCGGACCGAACAGCACACCCCCGCCGAACTTCGCATCGAGTGTCAGCTCCGAACCGCCCTCGGCCTCACGCACATGGACGGTCAGCGAGATCCGCACCCCGCCCTTGCCGCGGCCGGACATCTCGATCAGCTTCGGCTCGTCATACTCCGTGAAGGTCCAGTTGATCGTGTTCTTGAAGCCCTTCACCTTCACCAACGACTCCACCTCGGTGCCCTTGCCGACCTTCTTCGGCGGCGGGCTGCACCACCCACCGTGAATGGTCATCCACTCGTCGAACCGATCGAGCGCGGAAGCTTTGTCCCACGCGCCCTGCGGATTTTCGGGCATCTGTACCGAGACACTGATCGTCGCCATGTATTCGAGCCTGTCACAACTCCCCCGCATCTTCAGACGGCGGCCGTTAACCTATGACGATGGCCACGCTCGAGATCGAGGGTCGGAAGGTCTCCGTCACCAACCTCGACAAAGTGCTGTTCCCCGAAACCGGCACCACCAAGGGCAACATCATCGAGTACTACGTTGCCATCGCACCCGCCATGCTCCCGCACCTCGTCGGCCGCGCCGTGACCCGTAAGCGCTGGCCCAACGGCGTCGACCAGTCGTCGTTCTTCGAGAAGAACCTGGCCGCGTCTGCCCCCGACTGGCTTGATCGACGTTCGATGCAGCATTCCGACCGCGTCGTCACCTACCCACTGTTCTCCACCGCAGCCGATCTCGCATGGCTCGGTCAGCAGGCAGCCATCGAAGCGCATGTGCCACAGTGGCGATTCGACGGCAACGATCCCGGCCCCGCCACCCGCATGGTCTTCGACCTCGATCCCGGTGACGACGTGGATCTTGCCCGGTGCGCCGAAGTAGCCTGCGAAATAAGGGATCTGATCGGCGATATCGGGATGACCGCGTATCCGGTCACCAGCGGCAG
>NZ_LVCU01000150.1:0-17932 GCF_001647185.1 Rhodococcus sp. EPR-147 | reverse complement strand
GAGCGTTCACCGGACCGGGTGACGGCAACGATGGCGAAGGCGAAGCGAACCGGTCGAGTGTTCGTCGACTGGAGCCAGAACAACGGCAAGAAGACGACGGTCGCCCCGTACTCGCTCCGCGGGCGAACCCTACCCACCGTCGCAGCACCACGTACGTGGGACGAGCTGGAAGCGACGGGCCTGCAACAGCTTCGGTTCGAGGAGGTACTGGAACGATTCCATGACCTGGGCGATCCACTGGCAGAATTGGACCCCACCATGGACTCGGCACCCGAAAGAAGCGCTGCCACAGACAAACTCGTCAAGTACCGCAGCATGCGCAGCGCCGACAAGACTCCCGAGCCGATACCGACCACCACCGAGCCGCAGGGCAACAACGACACCTTCGTCATTCAAGAACATCATGCCCGACGGCTGCACTACGACTTCCGACTCGAACACGACGGCGTCCTGGTGTCGTGGGCCGTCCCGAAGAACATCCCGGTCGACCCGAAGCAGAATCGACTGGCGGTACACACCGAGGACCACCCGCTCGAATACGCGACATTCTCCGGACGAATACCCAAGGGCGAGTACGGCGGCGGCGACGTCACGATCTGGGACAGCGGAACCTACGAACTCGAGAAGTGGCGAGACGACGAAGTCATCGTCGTCCTGCACGGACAGAAGGCGCGCGGGCGGTTCGCACTGATCCGCACCAAGGGCAGCCAGTGGTTGATGCACCTGATGAAAGACGCACCCGACAAGCCCGAGCCCAAGAACATCTCACCGATGCTCGCCACCGCAGGCGACATCCGCGATCTTCCGAACGACGAGTGGTCGTTCGAAGGCAAGTGGGACGGGTTCCGCATCGTCGCCGAACTCACGCACGGTTCGATGACGCTACGCACGCGAAGCGGCAACGACTACACCGAGAAATTCGGCGCACTCCAATCGTTCGCAGACGACCTTGCCGAGCACGACGCCGTCGTCGACGGGGAAGTCGTCGTGTTCGACGACAGCGGTGTCAGCAGCTTCGAGAAACTGCAGAACGCGACCCGTGACGAGATCCGGTTCATCGCGTTCGATCTGCTTCACCTCGACGGCACGTCACTGCTGCGCAAGAAGTACTCGGATCGACGACGGTTGCTCGAACTTCTCACCACCGGACTCGACTCCGTGCTGGTGCCACCGCGACTGACGGGGACCGCTGCGGATGCCATCGCCGAAAGCAGAGAGCGGGGCTGGGAAGGTGTCGTCGCCAAACGCACCGACTCCGTCTACCAACCCGGCAAGCGCGCCCACACCTGGATCAAGTTCAAGAACTGGCGAACACAGGAGATCGTCATCGGTGGGTGGCGTCGGGGACAGGGTCGCCGTTCCGGCGGGTTCGGCTCGTTACTGATGGGCATTCCCGACGGGGAGCGACTGCGCTACGTGGGACGCGTCGGAACCGGGTTCGACGACCGTGCGCTCGATACACTCGGTGCCCTCCTGGCCCCTCTCGAGGCGTCGGACAGTCCCTTCTCCTCGGTGTTGCCCCCGGCCGATCGGAACGGAGCGGTGTGGGTCGAGCCTGTACTCGTCGGCGAGGTCCGGTTCTACGAGGCCACCGAATCCGGCCATCTGCGGCATCCGAGCTGGCGCGGTCTGCGCCCGGACAAGGAACCGAAGGCAGTGCGTCAGGAATGACGAGAATGCCCCCGGTCGAATACTTGATTTCTACCGAAGAAACGAGCATAGGTAACGTTCGGTTGCCATAAAATGAGCGGATGCGTACCGTGGCGCACATCGTTTCCGGGGGAGCGTAACAAGTCACGAGTCGTCAGCTATAACGGTTTGCGGGCCGGCTCTATGGGGGCTTGCCAGATCACTGCAGCGCTCGTCGCTTCGGTTCAGGCACGGAGGGGTTTACCACATGCGGGTTCTCAAGTTGGCAGGCGCTGTCAGCATGACGGCAGTTGCAGTCCTGTGTTCGTCACTCGTCGGCGCAGGTCAGGCAGTTGCAGCGCCGTTGTATCCGACGCCTATCGCCGATGGCTTCTACTCTCCGCCTGTGGATCTCGATGCGCTCGCACCGGGCGACGTGATCTCGAGCCGCCCGATGCCCCCGCCCCCAGGATTCTTCGGCGTCGACGTGTGGCAGCTGAATTTCCGCTCCACAAATTCGGCCGGCGATCCCATCGCCGCAATAAATACCGTGTTGGTTCCGCAAAACAAAGCACCCAACGGGCCGGTGCTTTCCTACCAACACATCATCAATGCTCTCGGTCTCGAATGTGCACCTTCACAAGCGCTGTGGACGAACGACCCCAATCTCCAGATTCGTGAAGCACCCGCACTGAATGCAGTACTGCAGCGCGGCTGGACCGTCGTCATCGCCGATCACCTCGGACCCAACAGCGCCTACGGCGCCGCCAGGCTCGGCGGACAAATCGTGCTGGACAGCATTCGCGCCACTCAGCGCTTCGATCCCATCCAGGTTCAGCAGAGCCCGGTCGCGTTGGCCGGCTACTCCGGTGGTGGAATGGCCACCGCATGGGCAGCTGCGCTTCAGAACGACTACGCACCCGAGCTGAACATCGTCGGCAGCGCGAACGGTGGTGCTCCGATGAACCTCGAGCGCATGGCCCGCGATCTCGGTTTCGCCCCGCACCCCATGTTCGGTCTGGCGTTCGCTGCCGCGCTCGGAATCGAGCGCGAGTACCCCACCCGCATCCCGATCAGCTCTCAACTCAACCCGCTCGGCAAGCAGATCGAGAGCCAGATCCAGAACGGGTGCACCAACGACATCATCGCGGCAGGCGCAGGCAAGAGCGCCATGGAGGTCGCTGGCACGCTGGATCTGATCAGCAGCCCGGAAGCGATCGCCGCCGTCAACGACAACAGCGTCGAGCTGTACCCCGGCGTACCGAAGGCACCGTATTTCGAGTGGCACAGCCCCTCCGATGCGTTGATCCCGGTCAGCGCCATCGACAACACGATTGCCCGGTACTGCCGCGCCGGAGTACTGGTGACCGAGGTGAAGGTGCCCAGCAACGATCACCTGACTGCTGCAGTGCTCGGTCTTCCGCAGGCACTCGAATGGATCGACCAGCGATTCGCAGGTGTACCGGCGACGTCCACCTGCTGATCGGGACGTCCGACCCCGGCACGTGATCGACGCTTCGATGAGTCGGTTAGGCTAACCTCGCTAAGTTCCGTTGCGAGGAGACCCCATGAAGAAGTCTGTCCAGCTCGTCGTCGCCGGTGCCTCGGTTCTGGCGCTGGCCGTCGGCTGCTCGTCCACCGACGAGCCCGAACCCACCGGTAACTCCGGGAGCGCCGACGGATTCCCGGTCACCGTCGATCACCGGTTCGGTGAGACGGTCATCGACACCGAGCCCACCCGCGTCGTGACGATCGGGTTCAACGAGCAGGACTTCGCCCTCGCGCTGGGCGTCAAGCCCGTCGCGACCCGCGGCAACCTCAGCTACGACTACCGGCAGCGCCCATGGGCCCAGGAAGCGTTGGGCGGTACCGAGATTCCCGAGGTCGGCAGCACCGATCTCAACCTCGAGCAGATCGCCGCGCAGGCACCCGACCTGATCCTCGGCCCGTACTCCTTCATCGACCAGGGCCAGTACGACCAGCTCTCCGGGATGGCCCCGACGATCGCCGACATCGGCGGCTACGAGAACGTGCCCGCCGCGACGTGGCAGCAGGAGTTCGCCGTCGTCGGCGAAGCACTCGGCAAGCAGCAGGAAGCACAGGACCAGACGGCTACGCTCGAGCAGAAGTTCGCCGACACCGAGGCCGAGAATCCTCAGTTCACCGGCAAGTCACTGTCTCTCGCGTTCGTCATGGACGACGGCAGCTACCTGCTGCTCGGCAGGGACGACATCCGCGCCCTGTTCTTCACCGACCTCGGCTTCGAGATTCCCGACGCCTCCGAGACCATCAGTCCCGAAAATCTCGACCGACTCGACACCGACGTCCTCGTCATCGCCGGCCAGAGCCGCGAGCAACTGCAGGCCAACCCGATCATCGCCGCACTCGATGTCGTTCAGCAGGATCGAACCGTCTACATCGGCTCGTTCAGCACCGATCTGCCCTCGGCCCTGGGATATTCGAGTCCGCTCTCCCTGGACTACGCCATCGACGGATTCACCCCGATGCTCGCAGCGGCGACCGACGACGACCCGTCCACGGTGGTCCCGGACGCTTAGCCGGTTTGTGCGAACTGCGTCCGATGCAGCTCCTCGTAACGGCCTCCCGCTGCGAGGAGCTCGTCGTGCGTGCCCCGCTCGGCGACTCGCCCGTCCTCGATCACCAGGATCACATCGGCTGCCCTGATGGTCGAGAGCCGGTGCGCGATGACCACCGACGTCTTTCCTTCCAAGGCCTCGGCCAACGCAGCCTGCACGGCGGCCTCGGACGTCGAATCCAGTGAAGCCGTTGCCTCGTCGAGAATGACGACTCGTGGCTGCGCGATCAGCAACCGGGCGATCGTCAGGCGCTGACGCTCACCACCGGAGAGTCGGTACCCTCGCTCGCCGACAACGGTGTCCAGGCCGTCGGGCAGCGATCGCACGAGGTCGGCCAGCCGCGCCCTCGACAGCGCATCCCACAGTTCGACGTCGGTTGCCTCGGGCCGAGGCAACAACAGATTCGACCGGATGCTCTCGTGGAACAGGTGACCGTCCTGGGTCACCATTCCCACTGTGCCGCGGACGGATTCGGCCGTCAGGTCTCGCACGTCGACTCCTCCGAGTCGAACCGCACCGCCGTCGACGTCGTACAGCCGTGCGATCAACTGTGCGATCGTGGACTTGCCCGCACCGGACGTACCGACCAGCGCGACCATCTGGCCGGGTTCGGCTCGGAACGAGACGCCGTGCAGCACTTCCTCTCCCCCTCGTGAATCCAGGGTCGCGACCTCCTCGAGGGAGGCGAGCGAAACCTTGTCCGCAGACGGGTACGCGAACCGAACGTCGTCGAGCTCGACGGCCACCGGCCCCTGCGGCAGAGTCCGTGCGTCCGGCTTGTCTGCGATGAGTGGAACCAGATCGAGCACCTCGAAGACCCGCTCGAAGCTGACCAGTGCGCTCATGATCTCCACCCGAGCACTTGCCAGCGCAGTCAGCGGGGAATACAGGCGAGCCAGCAGAAGAGACAGCGCCACAACCGAACCCGGGTCGAGCGTCCCCCGCAGGGCGTAGAAGCCGCCCAGTCCGTACACCACAGCCAGGGCCAGTGCCGAGACGAGAGTCAGCGCCGTCACGAACACCGTCTGCACCATGGCGCTGCGTACACCGATGTCTCGGACGCGCTTGGCGCGCACCGCGAACTCGACCGATTCCTGTTCGGGATGACCGAACAGTTTCACCAGTGTTGCTCCCGGTGCCGAGAATCGTTCGGTCATCTGCGTACTCATCGCCGAATTGTGCGCTGCCGCTTCACGTTGCAACCGCGCGAGGCGTCGACCCATCCGGCGAGCGGGAAGCACGAACACCGGAAGCAGAATCAATGCCAGAAGCGTGATCTGCCAGGAGATCCCGATCATCACCACCAGGGTCAGCGCCAGCGTCACCAGGTTGCTGACGACCCCGGACAGCGTGGTGCTGAATGCGCGTTGCGCTCCGATGACGTCGTTGTTGAGTCGACTCACCAGCGCACCGGTGCGGGTTCGGGTGAAGAACGCGATCGGCATGCGCTGCACGTGATCGAACACCGCGGTCCGCAGATCCAGGATCAAGCTCTCACCGATGTTCGACGAGAGCCACCGATTGATCAGACCGACCACGGCGTCCACCAGAGCGATGGCCGCGATCGCCACGGCGAGCCACACCACCACTCGCAGCTCGCGCCCGTCGACGATGGCGTTGACCACCCGGCCGGCCAACACCGGCGTGGCCACGGCAAGAACGGCCAGGGCCACGCTGAGCACCAGGAACCCACCGAGGGCACGGCGATGCGGCGCAGCGAACGTCAGGATCCTGCGGGCCGTCACCTTAGAGAACGACGACTGAGTGTCCGGCCTGTTCATCGTGCGATACATCTGGTTCCAGGCGGTCATCTCCATGCTCATGTCATCAACCTCATGTCACCAACGTAGAACCTCGACATAGGTCGAGGTCAAGTGCGGATCCCCTTACCGACCTCGACTGCACCGAACTCACGCCGCCACGGTTGCGGCCGTCGGCTCCAGGGCGAGCGCGATGATGTCGGCGACGTCGGTCATCGGGCGAACATCCAACGCCTCCAACACCTCTGCGGGCACATCGTCCAGATCCGGTTCGTTGCGCGCCGGTATGAACACCGTCGTCAGGCCCGCACGCTGCGCAGCCAGCAACTTCTGCTTCACCCCGCCGATCGGCAGCACCCGACCGTTCAGGGTGACCTCACCGGTCATGCCGACATCCGAGCGCACCGGCCGTCCGGTGGCCATCGACACCAGGGCCGTCACCATCGTCACACCCGCCGACGGACCGTCCTTCGGCACCGCGCCCGCCGGAACGTGCACGTGGATGCTGCGGTCGAGAGATTCCTGCGTGACGCCGAATCGTGCTGCGTGCGAGCGCACGTAGGACAGTGCGATCTGCGCGGACTCCTTCATCACGTCGCCGAGTTGACCGGTGAGCTTGAGACCCGGATCGCCTTCGGTCGACGCAGCCTCGATGAACAGCACATCGCCGCCGAGTCCGGTGACCGCCAGACCCGTTGCCACACCCGGCACTTCGGTGCGCTCGTGCGCCTCGGGAGTGAAGCGCGGACGACCGAGGTAGGTCACCAGGTCCGGCTCGTCGATGGACAGAACCTCGGTGGTGCCCACCAACTTCGTCGCGACCTTGCGCAGCGCCTTGGCCAGCAGGCGTTCGAGCTGGCGCACTCCCGGCTCGCGGGTGTACTCGGCCGCGATCGTGCGCAGCGCGGCGTCGGTGACCGTCACCTCCTCGGATGTGATTGCCGCCCTGTCCATCTGACGAGGGAGCAGGTAGTTGCGGGCGATGACGACCTTGTCGTCCTCGGTGTAGCCGTCGATGGTCACCAGTTCCATCCGGTCGAGCAACGGGCCGGGAATCTGGTCGATCACGTTGGCGGTGGCGAGGAACACCACGTCGGACAGGTCGAGATCCAGATCGAGGTAGTGATCACGGAACGTGTGATTCTGCGCCGGGTCCAGCACCTCGAGCAGAGCGGCGCTGGGGTCGCCGCGATAGTCCGAGCCGACCTTGTCGATCTCGTCCAGCAGGACAACCGGATTCATCGATCCTGCCTCTCCGATGGCCCGCACGATCCGGCCCGGCAGCGCGCCGACGTAAGTACGACGGTGACCACGGATCTCGGCCTCGTCGCGGACGCCGCCGAGAGCGACACGTACGAACTTCCGACCGAGTGCACGTGCGACCGACTCACCGAGAGAGGTCTTGCCGACTCCGGGCGGACCTGCGAGCACCATGACGGCACCGGACCCACGCCCACCGACCGACTGCAGTCCACGTTCGGAGCGCCGGGCCCGGACGGCCAGGTATTCGACGATCCGATCCTTCACGTCGTCGAGTCCGTGGTGGTCTGCATCGAGAACCGCACGCGCCGAATCGATGTCGTTGTTGTCGGTCGTGGTGTTGTTCCACGGCAGATCCAGCACGGTATCGAGCCAGGTGCGGATCCAGCCCGACTCGGGGCTCTGATCGCTGGCCCGCTCGAGTTTGCCGACCTCACGCAGCGCCTGTTCGCGCACCTTCTCGGGTAGATCCGCGGCCTCGACGCGGCCACGGTAGTCGTCGGCACCGTCGGGCTCGTCCTCGCCGAGTTCCTTGCGGATGGCCGCCAACTGCTGACGGAGCAGGAACTCCTTCTGAGTCTTCTCCATGCCCTCGCGGACGTCACCGGAGATCTTGTCGTTGACCTCGACTTCGGCGAGATGAGCCTTGGTCCACTCGATGAGTGAGGTCAGTCGCGTTGCCACGTCCGGGGTTTCGAGAAGGTCCCGTTTCTGCACGTCGGTGAGATACGACGCGTAGCCGGCGGTATCGGCGATCGCGGCCGGATCGGTGAGCTTGTTGACCGAGTCGATCACCTGCCATGCGTCGCGGCGTTGCAACATTGCCACGACGAGCTGCTTGTATTCGGCAGCAAGGGCTTTGAGGTCATCGCCTGCGGCCTCGTCCGGTACGGGGTCGGCTTCCACCCAGAGGGCAGCGCCCGGCCCGCTGACGCCGTGGCCTATGTGGGCGCGGCGGCCGGCCTTGATGACCGCGGCCGGACGGCCGTCGGCCAAGCGTCCCATTTGCACGATCGTGGCCAGGACCCCGTATGCGGCGTAGCGGTCCTCGAGACGCGGCGCGACGAGCAGCGTGCCGTCGTTGCTCGCCTTTGCGGCGTCGACGGCGGCACGCGCTGCCTCGTCGAGTTCTACGGGCACCACCATGCCGGGCAGGACGATCGGATCGGTCAAGAACAGTACGGGGACACGAACGGTTTCGGTCACTTCTCCTCCAAAGGATTGAGCTATAGGGGCTCAACTTCGAAAGCAGTAGTGATGTTCCCGTCGAAGTCCGTTGTTCTCCGTGGGCGGAACTCCGACCGTCCTCTCCGGCTACTTCAGCGCGCTGACCAGCTTCTCCGCGAGGGGACGCGTCGATGCCGGGTTCTGACCGGTGTACAGGTTCCGGTCGACGACGACCTTCGGTGCCCACGCGTCGGTGGAGTCGAACTTCGCGCCGTTCTCGCGCAGCCGGGTCTCGAGCAACCACGGGGCCTTGTCGGCGAGACCGGCCTGGGTCTCCTCTTCGTCGGTGAATCCGGTGAGCTCGTATCCGTCGAACGCCCAGGTCCCGTCACTGCGGACGGCAGGGAGGAGAGCGGCCGGTGCGTGGCACACCGCGGACACCACCTTGTTCGAGTCGAGGAAGTCGACAACCAGGGCACCGAAGCTCTCGGAGACGGCGAGGTCCTCCATCGGGCCGTGACCGCCGGGAACGAAGACGACGTCGAAGTCCGACGCCTTCTGCTCCTCCAGCTTTGCGGGCGAGGACAGGATCGACTCGATAGAGGCGAGGTAGCTCTTCTGGTCCGCTACCTTCTCTTCGTCGCCGCCGTTGGCGTCGACCGCGAGGCTGCCCTGGTCGACGACCGGAGCCTTACCGCCAGGCGTGGCGACCGTGATGTCCCAGCCGGCATCGACGAACGTGCGATGGGACTCGACGAGCTCCTCGGCCCAGTATCCGGTGGGGTGCTTGCTTCCGTCGTTCAAGGTCCAGTGATCGGCAGCGGTTACCGCAAACAGCAAAGTAGTCATGCCCTGGGAATGCCACGAAGACCCACGATCGAAACACCTGGTCGATCACTGCTGGCCGATCGAACCGATCACCACGACGGCGTCGAACATCTCGGACTCGCGGATACTGGCTTCGAATCCCGCCTCGACCACGGTCTGCATCGTCGAATGCATCAGTGCTGCACTGGTTTCGACGAGGAGATGCCCGCCGGGGGCCAGCCAGTGCGGCGCGCCGACGGCAACGCGACGATGAATCCCGGCACCGTCCGTACCGCCGTCGAGCGCGATGTGCGGCTCGTGGATCCGCGCCTCTCGTGGCATCAGCCCGATGTCGCCGGTCGGGACGTAGGGAGCGTTGACAACGATCGCGTCGAATCTGCCGTGCAGTTCCGGCGGCAGTGCGTCGTACAGGTCGCCGCGGTGCACGTGACCGACCGGCACCGCGCCCCCGTCGGCATCGAGGTTGCGCCTGGCACACGCGACCGCCGCGGCGTCGATATCGGCGGCGTGCAATTCGGTGAGACCCTCGACCGACAGACCTATCGCCCCGGAACCGCAGCACAGGTCGAGCAGCACCGAAGGGCACAGCGCTGCAGCACATTCGACGAGAAATTCGGTGCGGCGTCGGGGAACGAACACGCCCGGTTCGACGGCGACGCGTCGACCACAGAACGACACCCACCCGACAACGTGCTCGAGCGGTTCGCCGGCGACGCGGCGTGTGAGCATCTCTTGCAGCTGGGCCGGAGTGGACGCGGACTCGGCGAGGATGCCGGCTTCCTCCTCGGCGAATACACACCCGGCTCTGCGCAGCGCGGACACCACGTCGTCGTGCTCGAGTTCCGACATCGACCGTGCCTTCCGGAGTGCTTTTCGCCCGCCTGCCCGCTCGCTGGAATACTGTAGCGCGGTATGTCGCACGAGAGGACGAACTGGGAAGCCGCAGTCCGACGGATATGCCTGGCCCTGCCCGAGACCTACGAGGAGCAGGCATGGGTCGGGACGCGCTGGCGGATTCGCGGGCGCACCTTCGCCCACGTTCTCGAAATTCTCGACGGCACCCCACCTGCATTCGCCAAGGCCGTCGGCACCGACGGCCCGGCGCACGTCCTTGTCTTCCGTTCCAGCGGAATCGAACTCGACGCACTCTCCGCCCGCGCCGGGTTCTTCGCGCCCCGATGGGGTCCCCAAATCATCGGCATGCTGCTCGACGAGTCCGTGGACCGGGCGGAACTCGGCGAGCTGATCACCGAGAGTTACTGCGATCGAGCCCCGAAAAAGCTCATCGCGCTTCTCGATCGACCGCAGCAGTAGCTCACACCAGGTGCTCGCGCGCCACCGAGACCGCAGCGACCCGGTCTCCCGCCGCGATGGCGTCGAACAGGGCTTCGTGCAGGTCCACGTCAGGCTCGGTGCCGCGTGGGGCAGTGCCGTACCTGCCGATCGATCCTGCCGACGTGGGACGCGACTACGACGCAGTCATCCGAGTGAACAGCCAATCCGGAAAGGGCAGGATCGCGTATCTGCTGTCGGTGGACCACGGCCTGGAGCTCCCCCGCAGGTTGCAGATCGACTTCGCCCGGGTGGTCCAGCACGACACCGACTCGACGGGCACCGAGAGCAGCGCGAAGGAGATCTGGACTCTGTTCGAGGACAACTACATTCGCACCGGCCGTCGCACACTGGTGGCGTGGTCGATAGATGCGGACTCCACCCTGTCGGTCACCCTCGCCGACGACGACGGCGAGCATCACCACAGCGCCGTCGGAACCGGGCCGGTCGACGCATTGGCGCAGATTCTGGGAGTCGAGGTACTCGGTCTGTCTCAGCACTCCATCGGGGACAGTAATGGAGCCTGCGGAACGACCCGAGAACACGGCTCGAACAGTGGGGCAGCGACGTACGTCGAGGTTCGTCGGGGCGGGAAGTCGGCGTGGGGAGTGGGATCGACGGGTCCGTGGTCGCCTCGTCACTGAATGCGGTTGTCGCTGCGGCGAACAATCTCGGGTAACGGCCGAGGCCTGGGTGTCAACCCAGCGATCGACCGGTCTGCTCCAGTGCTGCCTGGATGACTGCCAGCGATTTCGGACCGACACCGTGCAGTGTCTTCAGCTCGGCCGCGGGGACCCCGGCGAGATCGTCCAGGCACCGGTATCCCGCCGCGCGGAATGCCCGAGACGCGGGATTTCCGGTGCCCTTAGGAAACTCCGCATGTTCGTCGGCTTCTGCTCTACTCACGGGCAAAGTCTAAAACAGACCGGTAGCCTGGCGGCGTGCCCGAAACCAAGCAGAGACGCGTTGTCATCACCGGTGCGAACACCGGTATCGGCTACTACACCGCCTTGGAGTTGGCGAAGCGAGGCGACCACGTGACGCTCGCGTGCCGCAACAAGGACAAGGCCGATGCCGCTGCGGCCAAAATTTCGGCGGAGGCACCCGACGGAACCGTCGACACCGCCACCCTGAATCTCGCCGACCTGGCCTCGGTTCGTGAGTACGCCGCGTCGGCACCGGAGTCGATCGACGTGCTGATCAACAACGCCGGCGTCATGATGCCCGCGTTGCGGTCCGAGACGGCGGACGGGTTCGAGCTCCAGCTCGGCACCAATCATCTCGGCCACTTCGCCCTGACCGGCCTGCTGTTCCCCAAGCTCGCTGCGGACGCCAAGATCACCACCATCGCTTCCGTCGCGCACCGGCAGGGCCCCAAGCTCGATTTCGACAATCTTCAGCTCGAACGCGGGTACAACCCCCAGCGTGGGTACGCGAACTCCAAGCTTGCGAACATTCTGTTCGCGCTCGAACTCCAGCGCCGGATCGACAAGGCCGGGCTGAAGATCACCAGCAATGCCGCGCACCCAGGAATCTCGGCCACCGAGCTGTACTCGAGCCCAGACGGTTTGGGCAGCAACAAGATTCTGTCCACTCTGGCTCCGATCGGACTGAAGTTCTTTTCGCAATCTGCCAGTGCCGGAGCACGTCCCACGCTCTACGCGATCGATGTTGCGGGTGGCGGCACGTACAGCGGCCCCAAGTCCTTGTTCGAGACGCGCGGTAAGCCGGGCCCGGCGAGCATGACCAAGACCGCACAGGACCCCGCTCTTGCTGCGAAGCTGTGGGACGCCAGCGAGAAGTTGACCGGAGTCGGCTACCCGTTCTGACGGGGAATCGTCACAGGGCGGGCGCGGGCAATGCCAGTCCGCGTTCGCTCATGACGGTGCGCAATCGGTCGGGGTAATCGGTGATCAGTCCGTCGACGCCCATATCAATCAGCGCGCGCATGGTGTCGGGATCGTCGACGGTCCACGGGATCACTCGTATTCCGCGCTCGTGCGCGGAGTCCACCATGTCCTGGGTGACGTAGAGCTCGAAGTCGGGGTCGCCGACCTTCCCGCTCTGCGGGGTCCCCTGCACGGGCGAGTACGCCGACGCTCCGAACGAATCGATCGCGGCAATCGCATCTCCACCGAAATCGTCGACGTCGATTCCGCCCAGCCAGGGAGACGCACCATCCTGGCCCACCTGCAGGAAGTCACCGTTGGTCAGCGCCACCACCGGCACCTCGGGTTCGGAGTCGCGGACCAGTTTCAGTGCGCCCCAATCGAAACTCTGCACGGTGACCCGGTCCAGCATGTCTGCGTCGCGGATGGTCGCCAGAACCGTGTCGACGAACTGCTCGCGCGGAGCGGTTTCGGTGGGGCTGCCCGCCTCGACCTTGGTTTCGACGTTCAGCTTCACATCCGGCGCGTCGGCCGACTTCACCAGATCCAACACCTCGGTGAGGGTCGGCATTCGAGCGCCGGGCACGCGTCGTTGCTCCGGGTAGTCCGCGAGCGGCAGCGCACCGCAGTCGAGAGTGCGAATCTGCGCGAGTGTCAGTGTGTTCACGTACTTCCCGACGTACGGAAACTCGGGGTCCCCCGGTGTGAGCGCACGGGTGTCGACGCACTTGCTGTCCGAGACCTTGCGGTCGTGGGTGACGATCGCTATGCCGTCCTCGGTGATCTGAGTATCCAATTCTAGGGTGCTCACCCCGAGTTGCAGTGCGTTGGTGAACGATTCGATGGTGCTCTCGGTGACCAAGCCGAGTCCGCCGCGGTGCGCTTGCAGATCGAACGAGCCGAGCGGGGTCGGGTCCGCTGCCGTGTCCGTTCCGCACCCCGTCAACACCGCGAGAGGAACGCACACCAGTGGCAAGAACCGACCGAATCGCATGCTGGCCGAGGCTACGGAGGGTCGGTGTCCACCCGGGTTCCTCGCAGTGAAC
Source organism: Rhodococcus sp. EPR-147 (assembly GCF_001647185.1). Classification (NCBI taxonomy): domain Bacteria; kingdom Bacillati; phylum Actinomycetota; class Actinomycetes; order Mycobacteriales; family Nocardiaceae; genus Rhodococcus; species Rhodococcus sp. EPR-147. Next base: position 4,424 of record NZ_LVCU01000150.1, on the reverse strand, counting down.
TCCCGGCACCATGCAGGTAGACGGAGATCGGTATTCGCAGCGTTGCAACATCTTTCGATGTTCTGTCGAGCGAGAAGGACGATCCAGTAAGCACATCCCGGACAATCTGGGCAACAGCAGGATCCAGTAAACCTCGTGGACGTCGCCTACGACCGTGATGTGCGGGTCGACTTCCACGCCCTCGTCCCGCTGGATGAATTCGCCGTCGGATGTTCGGGTCTTGACACCGATCGATTGGTCAGCAGGCTCAGTGAGTTGGGCCCTACATCGTCTCGAGCACCGTTCGATTTCCGCCGTCCGCCTTCGCCCGGTACATGAGAGAGTCCGCCGCGCGCGTGACGTCGTTGACCACGTCGACCCCTGATGTCCACGCGTCGGAATCAGGAGCGATCACGACTGCGCCTGCGCTCACTGTCACCGGTATCGGATCCGAGCAATCCGTCAGAGTGCCACTCACCTCGAGTACCAGTTCACACAGTTGTTCTTCCTCGCCGACGAGGACGGCCACGAACTCCTCGCCCCCGGTTCTCGCCACCACGCCCGACTTCCCGAGGTGACCGTGGAGACGGTCGGCAACGAGCACGATGACGGCATCACCCTGATCGTGACCGTAGCGATCGTTGACGCTCTTGAACCGATCGATGTCGACCAGAACGAGAACGAATGCCAACCGCTCACCGCGAGCGACCGACCACAGATCCTCGACGGCGTTCAGCAGTCCGCGCCTGTTCTTCATCCGTGTCAGCGGATCGATCTCGGACTGCCGTGCATCCTCGCACACCAACGACCAGGCGATCTGGGCGAAGATCGGGACACCCGACGTCGCACCTCCGGCGACGAGGACTGCGGCGATCGCATCCCACGGACCCCACAAACCCTGTACGTACGCGGCCGCCCCGATGTAGCCGATCACCAGATTGGCGAACACCAGGTGTGCGACGAGCAGCCTCGGTCCGAGAAAGAAGGTGCACATCGACCCTGTCAGCGCGAAGAGGAACGTGCCGATCAGCGCCGACGTGGGTACATCGAGAAGAATCACCGACGTGAGCCCGACGTCACCGAACACCAGGAACGCGACCACCTGCCACTTACGATCCGGCAGCGGCCCGACCAGCAACCACACGATCACAGCGAATTGCAGAACCAGGATGAAGAGTACGTAGGCAACAGGCCCCGATCCCGTCGGCCCGTTCGGCGACGCCAACATCAGGATCGACACGGCCGCGTACAAAGCCACGCAGCTCGCGAACACGACTCGGATCAATCTGTGCAGCGGACGAGTCGACTTGTGCACGAAAATCCAGTCGAAATCGTGTGGAGCAGCGAACCAATGGCGGATGACCTGAGCCGCACTGGGTTGCGGACCGAGCGGTGGAACGGTGACGCTCGAGTTCGACCTCGGTGACGAGATGGTGGTCGACCGTTTGCGGTGGCGACTCCTGGTCGCGCTGTGCACCTGCCTCGAACGTGGTCGTAGGGACGCATTCGATCGCTCGCCGTGCCGCGATACGGGCGATCGAGAGTCTTCTTGCATGGGGCTCCCTTGTGAAACGAACTGCCCAGGCCCGAAAGCGTACCGATCATAGTTTCGGCTCGCCCGAAATTTCCTGATCCGGTCTCGCCCAGCCTGCGCAGCGCTCCACGGTCACTTGCCCAACCGATGTGGACACCTGCGCTCCACAAAAAAAGGGAGACACCCACTACTGACGGCGGTCGGGGGCGACAGCAGTAGCGGGTGTCTCATTGGGCATTCGCAGCACCTCGCAAGGTGGATGGGTTCCGGATGAGAAATTCTTTCGAAGTTTTTCGTCGACCCGAGGAATAGCCTGTGACCATGCCTTTCACAGCAGCGAAGCACTACGATTTCAACGGCGACGACATCACCGGGACCCTCGATGCCCATCGATCCGACCTGGGTTCCGAGGTTCGCACCGTCGTCGAAAATCGCGTGTAGCGACGGATCGAGCATGTCCGGAACAGCCCGTGTCCACATCCGGTTGTACGAGGTGAACGCGTGAAGCAGCGAGCTCCGAGAACACAGGCAGGCATCGAATGACCATCGAGATTCTCACCCCACGCGAGGTTCCCCTCGGCGGTCCTCGCGCACTGAAGGTCCGGCGCACGCTCCCCCAGCGACAGCGTTCACTGATCGGCGCGTGGTGCTTCGCCGACCACTACGGCCCCGACACGTCGTCGATGGACGTACCGCCGCATCCGCACACCGGACTCCAGACCGTCAGCTGGCTGTTCTCCGGGGAGATCGAGCATCGCGACAGCGTCGGATCGCATGCCATGGTGCGTCCCGGAGAGCTCAATCTGATGACGGCCGGCTACGGCATCAGTCACTCCGAGACCTCCACCCCGGAGACCGAAATTCTGCACGGCATGCAACTGTGGGTGGCACTTCCGGCTCGCTCCCGCTTCACCGCACCGACTTTCGAGCACTACGTGCCGCGGACTCACACGAGCCAGGGGCTGACCGCGCGAGTATTTCTCGGCTCACTGCTCGGAGAGACCTCGCCGGTGGCCACGTTCACCCCACTCCTCGGAGTCGAGATCGTGCTCGACGCCGGGGCCCGCGTCACCCTCGACGTCGACCCGACGTTCGAGCACGGCGTCATCGTCGATCAGGGCACCGTGACGATGGACGAGACCGTCCTCGCCGCAGCCGAACTCGGCTATCGCGAACCGGGCGATTCGACGCTCGATCTGCACAATCCGAACCGAGAGCCGGTGCGGATGCTGCTGCTCGGTGGACCGCCGTTCGGGGAGCAGATCGTCATGTGGTGGAACTTCGTCGGTCGCAGCCACGAGGACGTCGTCGAGTATCGAGCCGCCTACGAGCGGGGCAGCGAGCAGTTCGGCACCGTCGAGGGGTATCCGGGATCTCGACTGCACGCACCTGCGCTACCCAACAGTCGGATGCAACCGCGCGGCTGAATTGTCCTGCTGTGCAGCACGAGCCGTGGGCAGTACCCGTTTGATGACGTCGGTGAGCGTGACGATGCCGAGGAACTGTCCCTCGGTCTCGACAACCGCGAGCTGAACGCTGCGGTTGCGCATCTGCCGTAACAACTCGTACACCGGTGTCGCTCCGTCGACCGAGTAGGCCTCCCGTGCGTAGTCGGCGGCGGGTTCTTCGGCGGCTGCCAGCAGCGTGTCACGCACGTGCACGACACCGGGCGTCGCGCCTGCGCTGTCGGTGAGCAGTACCCGCAGGTGACCGGACCGCAGCGCCGCGGCCTGCACGTCGGACACCGTGGCACCGTGCGGAACCGACGTCGCCTTGGAGTCGGGCACCGTGATCTTCTCGACGGTCAGCGTCTCGAGTTCGATCACCCGGGTGATCTGGGTTTGCAGTTCCGGTTCCAATACGCCGACCTGCGACGAGTACTCGACGAGGTTGCGGATGGTCTCGGCGTCGCGGCCGCCGACCGCAGCATTCTCGACCGGCTCCACTCCCGACCGTTGGACGAGCGTGTTGGCGATCTTGTTGACCCACACCAGGAACAGCCGAAAGGGTCGGATGAACGCCCGAGACGGCAACCCGATGATGGTGGCAGCGAGTTCGGGGTGCGCGATGGCCCAGGATTTCGGGGCCATCTCGCCGATCACCAGATGCAGGAACGTCACGAGCAACAGCGACAGTGCGAACGCGGCGGTTCCGGCCAACCATCCCGGAACCCCCCACGAGGTGAACACCGGGCCCAGCCAGGAATCGACGGCAGGCTTGGTGACGGCACCGAGGGCGAAGGTGCAGGCAGTGATGCCGAGCTGCGCGCCTGCCAGCATGATCGTCAACTCGTTCATTCCGCGCAGCGCGGCCCGCACCGATCGGCTCGTGCCTGCCTTCTCCTCCAGTCGATGCCTACGGGCACCGAGCAGCGCGAACTCGATGACGACGAAGAACGCACTCAGCGCGATGAGCAGTACCGTCACCGCAACGACGACCCACGCGTTCATCGGTCCGTGTCCTCGTCCGACTCCGCCGACGGCTCGCTGCCGTCCGGCGAGTTCTCGTGCAGTCTGATTCTCAGCTCACTCGGCACGTGCCGGTCCACCTCGAGCACCTCGACTTCCAGGGACGGACGCGGCGGTTCGTCTTCCATCAGATCGGCTCCGAACACCGCGAGATCGATACGAACGGTGTCTCCGACCTCGGGCAGATTCCCGCCCTCCGCGATGAGCAGACCTGCGAGCGTCTCGTAGTCCCCTCGCGGCAACAGCATGTCGCGACCGATGGTGCGTTCGACCTCGTCGACGTGGACGTCGCCGTCCATGAGCCACACTCCGTCTTCCTGATCGTGCACGCCGGCGATGTCCTCGTCGTCGTCGTGCTCATCGGTGATCTCGCCGACCAATTCCTCGGCGAGATCCTCGATGGTGAGCACCCCGGCGAATCCGCCGTACTCGTCGATGACGCA
>NZ_LVCU01000149.1:0-13222 GCF_001647185.1 Rhodococcus sp. EPR-147 | reverse complement strand
ATCTCGGTGACCGGCCGTGTGTCGTCGGGCGCAGCGGCCATCACCTCGGCCAGCTGCACCACACCGATCGGCTCCTCACGGTCGCCGATCACCGGGTACCGGGTGTGCGCACGCACCATCCGCGCCCGCATCTCACCGATGGCAGTGGTGGGCGTGACCGCATCCACCCGAGTACGGGGAATCATCGCGTGTGCGACATCGCGCTCGGGAAAGTCCAGGATGCGATCGAGCAGCAACGACAGGTCCTCGGTCAGATCCCCGCTCGCGCGGGAATCCTCGATGATGCTCTCGAGATCCTTCGCGGTGGCGCTGCTGTCCACGTCGTGCACCGGCTCGACTCGCAGCAGACGCAACATCGCGTTGGAGGACTTGTCGAAGAAGGTGATCAGCCAACCGAAGGCGGCCAGGTAGATGAGCGTCGAGCGGGCAAGGCGTCGGGACAGCGGATCGGGACTGGCGATGGCGAGATTCTTCGGATACAGCTCGCCGAAGATCATCTGCACGACGGTGGCGAGCACGAGAGCGCCCACCGTGCCGATGGAAATACCCACCGCGATGGGCACTCCGGCACTGCTGAGCAGCTCGCCCAGCGATTCTCCGATGAACGGCTCGGCCACGTATCCGACCATCAGACCGGTGACGGTGATGCCCAGCTGCGCGCCCGACAGCATGAACGACGTGCGCTTGGTGACCTTCAGTGCCCGCTCGGCCGACGCGTCGCCCTTCTCGGCACCGGTACGCAGCGTCGCCCGGTCGACGGACATGTAAGCGAACTCCTGGGCCACGAAGTATCCGTTGGCCGCGATGATCGCGGCGGTGAGCACGAAGCCGAGGAGCAAGGAAAGCAGCGCGGTGATCACCATGCGATCACGCGAGAACGAGCGGCCGGAGCAGCGGCCACGGGTGGCCGAAAGAAATCTATGGAGTGCACAGTGCGCTCGACGCCTCCGGTGTCAGAGAATCCGATTCGAGTGGAATGTCCAGATTCTACCGGCTGCCGTTGTCCAATTCTCACGTCCGGGCCGGATGCCCGATCAGAACAGCGTCGGGACCGCGTCGTCGGACGTGGGCCGTGTCACCGGTGCCGGAGCGGAAGGAGCAGCAGCTACCGGAGCCGGTGTTGTCGCTACCGGTGCCGACGTGCCGGCGGCGGCCACGGCGCGCGCGGCTTCACCTGCCAAGGCGTCGGCCGCTTCGTTGAAGTGATTGCCGACGTGTCCGCGGACCCACCGGAACCGGACCGGACCCTCACGTTCGGTGATGGCTCGCTCGATGCTCTGCACCAGCTCCAGGTTGCGCACCGGGGTGCCGCCCGCTGTTTTCCAGCCCTTGCGCTTCCAGCCCGCGAGCCATTCCGATGCGCACTTGATGGCGTACTGCGAGTCGGATTCGATCAACAGCGGCTCGGGGCCCGGGTGCGCCAGAACCGCCTCGAGCAGGGCCCTGAGCTCGGCGACCTGGTTGGTGCCCGAGGGCTCACCGCCGGAGTTGCTCGGCCCCGTGTGGTTGACCCACGCCCACCCGATTGCTCCGCCGGGGTTACGCAGACACGAGCCGTCCGTACTCACGATGATCACGGTCTCAGACCCTACTTCGGGGCACCGACAAACTCCGGGTGACTCGCGCACGAACACCGAGGTACTTGGCACTCGACTGCGCGGCAGTGCGAATTCGATTCCGGCGCACTGCCAACCGGGTCAGGCGTAGTGGGACTCCCTGGCCTTCCTGCCGTCGAGGGTGAGCAGCACGAACGCCACCGCCGCGAGCGCTGCGACGAGCGCGGAGAACACCAGTCCCGCAGTCACCAATCCCCATTCGTTCGCCGCAGCCCCGGCCCCGATGACCGGCAACGAGATGGCGACGTACAGCACCACGAAGAACGTCGAGGTCACTTCTGCTCGACGTTCCGGCGGAAGCCCAGCGGCGATGGCCGCCATACCGTTGCTGAACGTCACACCCTGCCCGACGCCGCACAGCAGCGCCGCGATCACCAGGACCGGCAGCGACGTCAGGAGCAGCGACAGCGCCAGGACCACCAGCCCGACCGTCAGAACGAAGCAACCCCAGCGCTGCGCCGACGTCGGATCGGCCCGGCCCAGCAGGATCTGCGCGGAAGCGGATGCCGCGAAGACCGCGAACACCACGACCCCGGTGACGGCATGGTTGTCGATCTGCAGCACCCCCGCGATGAATCCCGGTGATACCGCGGTGAACAGGCCGAGCACCGCGAAGCCGGCGAAACCACCGATCGACGCGCGCAGAAAAGTGCCACGAACGTCCGCCGGAACCGACAGTCGTTGCATCTGCGGGCGCGCACCCGCTGCGACCCGAACGGTTTCGGGAGCGAGAAACACCGCCAGAGCGGCCACCGCGAGCAGGCCGATGTCGACGAAGAAGGTCAGGCGTAGCGGTTGCGGAAGGTATTCGGCCAGCAACCCGGCCACCAGCGGGCCCAGGCCGAGGCCGCCGATATTGGCCGCCGTGGCGATGGCCGGGGCACGATCCCGCCACTTGTCCGGCACCAGTTCGATCAGGGTCACCGTCGCGGTTCCGACGAAGATTCCCGCCGACAGTCCGGACAGCACCCGCCCGATCACCAGCGCCGTGAGCGAACCCGCAGTCACGAACACCACGGCACTGATCAGGCCGAAACCGATGGCCGCCAACAGCATCGGACGACGACCGAGCGAATCCGACCACCGCCCGAAGGCCAGCAGGGCAGCGAGTACACCGACCGCGTACGCCGCGAACACCAGCGTGACGACGAATACGGAGAACCCGAACTCGACCTCGTACAACGCGTAGAGCGGCGTCGGCATGGTCGTACCCATCATCGCCACGACGAACGCGTAGGCGACTCCGACGAACGATGCGGCACTCGATCGAGCCACGAAAATCCTCCTGACGCTGTAGACCTGGCCAGAGGCGGCGAGAGAGTCCGTGCGGTACTCCTGCGCTCCGAGAGGCACTATGTATCTTGCCGTCGGTGTTGCAACAGTGCCGACCGACGCCCTGAAGGGGACCTTCTCGGTCCGCATGGCCACGACCGTTCGGAGGTGACGAACCGATGCCCGACGACGCCGGTACCGACGGGCTGGCCCGCGTGGTCGCGTCCGAGCAACGCATCGACGTCCGGATGTCGGTGTCGCCGCTGCGCCGTGGCCGCGGCGACCCCACCTACGAGTCGACGCCGGACGGCGACATCTGGCGCACGTCGAGGATGAGCTCGGGCCCGGTGACCTACCGCCTGACGCAGGTGTCGCCGACGAGCGCGCAGGTTCGAGCCTGGGGCCACGGCGCACCCGAGCTGTTGGACGCGGCGCCCGCTCTGCTGGGGTTGGACGACGACGCCGGCACTTTCGCACCGGAGCACCCGATTCTCCGGGAAGCCCATCGGCAGCTACCGCACCTGCGCCTGGGCCGTACCGGACTGGTACTCGAGGCCCTGATTCCGGCGATCATCGAACAACGCGTACACGGAATTTCGGCATTCGGATCGTGGCGGTACCTGGTGAGCAAGTTCGGCGAGAAAGCACCGGGTCCGACGCCGAAGCCGATGTTCGTCTTCCCGACACCCGACGTGTGGCGCCGCATTCCGTCGTGGGACTACCACCGAGCCAACGTCGATCCGGCCCGGTCGAAGACCATCGTCCGCGCTGCCTGCGCGGCCGGACGCCTGGAGGAGGCGTCGGGAATGACGCCCGAGGACGCTGCGCGCAGGCTGCGGGCAATCCCGGGCGTCGGTGTCTGGACGGCGGCCGAGACCGCGCAACGCGCCCTCGGGGATCCCGACGCATTGTCGGTGGGCGACTACCACCTGGCGTCGGTGGTGGGCTGGTCTCTGCTGGGTAGATCGATCGACGACGCGGAGATGGTCGAGTATCTGCAGCCTCTGGCCCCGCATCGGCATCGCGCGATTCGGCTGCTGTACCTGAGCGGCAAGGCCACCAAGCCCAAGTTCGGTCCGCGAACCGCTCTGGTGGACCACACCTGGCATTGAGCCCCGGACTGCTCGTACAGTCGAGTTGTACGCCAACGTAAGGGGTTTTTTCGTGGTTGCCATCGGCCGTTCCGATCTCGACATCTTTCCGCTCGCCCTCGGCGGGAACACCTTCGGCTGGACCAGCGACGAGGCTGCGTCCTTCGAGATTCTCGATGCGTTCACCGCGGGCGGAGGCAACTTCGTCGACACCGCAGACTCGTACTCGGCATTCGCCGACGGCAACTCCGGCGGCGAATCCGAAACCATCATCGGCAACTGGACCAGAGCCCGCGGAAACCGGGACGACGTCGTCATCGCCACCAAGGTCAGCCAGCATCCCGAGTTCCGCGGACTGGCCCCGGACAACATCCGGGCCGCCGCCGACGCGTCGCTGAGCCGGCTGCAGACCGACCACATCGACGTCTACTACGCGCACTACGACGACGAGAAGACCCCGCTCGTGGAGTCCCTAGCCGCGTTCGACGGGTTGGTCGAAGCGGGCAAGGTCCGGCACGTCGCCATCTCGAACTACTCGCCTGCACGCGTTCGCGAGTGGCTGGAACTGACGAACGAGAACGGTTTCGCGCCACCGATCGCACTGCAGCCGCACTACAACCTGGTGGCCCGCCGCGATTACGAGGGTGAACTGCAGCATCTGGCCGTCGAGAACGACCTCGGTGTGTTCCCGTACTTCTCCCTCGCCGCCGGGTTCCTGACGGGCAAGTACCGCACCCGCGAGGACCTGGCCGGGAAGCAGCGCGAACGTCTGACCACCGGGTACTTCTCCGATGCCGGTCTGGATGTGGTGCAGGGCCTGCGCGAGATCGCCGAATCCCGTTCGGCAGAGATCTCGAGCGTCGCGCTGGCCTGGCTGCTGGCCCGACCGGGAGTCACCGCGCCGATCGCGAGTGCAAGCAAGGTATCTCAGCTACCGGCCCTGCTCGACGCGCCGGCGTTGGCTCTGACCAGCCAGGAAGTCGAGAAGCTGACCGTACTGTCCGACGCCGTGGCCTAGAACACGAAAGTTGTAGTCAGCAACGGGAACAGAACGAGTACCCCGGTTGCTGAATCTCGGGTGGCTCAAGCACCGAACACGTCAGCAACCGAGACAGCCGTAGCCGAAGCATCGGCAACGAAGACGTCCCCCGAGCCGACCTCCAAGGAACGCCTGCGGGTGATCCTGGTGCTCGGCGCGCTCATCGCGCTCGGCCCCTTGACCATCGACATGTATCTGCCGGCTCTTCCGGCGATCGCCGACGACCTGAACACGTCCTCGTCCGCCGTGCAGCTCACCCTCGCAGGCACCCTGGTCGGTCTTGCCCTCGGTCAGCTGATCATCGGCCCGCTGTCGGACATCGTCGGTCGACGGCTGCCCCTCATCGTCGGCACCGGAGTGCACATCCTGGCCTCCGTGGCGTGCATCGTGGCTCCCAACATCGCTGTTCTCGGCGGCCTTCGCGTCGTACAGGGTCTGGGTGCTGCGGCCGCAGCCGTGGTCGCGATGGCCATCGTGCGCGACCTGTTCAGTGGCCGTGCCGCCGCGACCGTCCTGTCCCGCCTGATGCTGGTCATGGGCGTCGCTCCCGTGCTGGCTCCGTCGCTGGGCGGTGCCGTGCTGCTGGTCGGATCATGGCGTCTCGTGTTCGCGGCGCTGGCGATCATGGGTGTTGCTCTGATGACTCTTGCCATCGTCTCGCTCCACGAGACGCTGCCACCCGAGCGTCGCCGCGCCAGCGGCGTCATGTCGGTACTGCGCACCTACCGTTCACTGCTGCGGGACGCCCAGTTCGTCGTTCTCGTCCTCGTCGCCGCACTGGCGATGGCCTCGCTGTTCGCCTACATCGCCGGGTCGTCGTTCGTCCTGCAGGAGGAGTTCGGCCTCGACGAGCAGCAGTTCGCCATCGTCTTCGCCGCCGGTGCCATCTCCCTCATCGGCGCTTCCCAGCTCAACGTCCTTCTGCTCGGACGCTTCGCACCGGTGCAGATCGTGCTGACAGCGCTGTCCTTCGCCGTGTTCGCGGGTGCCGTCATGACGGTCCTCGCGATCACCGGGGTCGGCGGCATGGCCGGCTTCGTCGTCCCACTGTGGTTCGTGCTCGGGGCCGTCGGATTCGTGATGCCCAACGCGCCCGCGCTCGCCCTGTCCAGGCACGGTGAGGCCGCAGGCGGTGCCGCTGCCCTCCTCGGAGCAGCTCAGTTCGGACTCGGTGCCATCGTCGCGCCGATCGTCGGCGTGCTCGGAAACGACGCGATCGCCGTGGCCACCACGATGGTCGCAACCTCTGCTGCAGCGCTGATCGCGCTGGGCGTCATCACCGCGCGCTCGTCTTCCCACCGATGAGCACGGTGGTGCGGGCCACCACACACTAGGGTTTCCGCCATGGCCGAACGCGAACGTGATGCGCACGGTAAACCCCTCAATGCCAGGCCTCGTGACGGTCTTGGGCGTCCCATGGCCCGCGGTGGAAACGGAACCCCACGGGTGCCGGACGACCTTCGGCTTCCGCCCACCGCCGCTCTCCTCGAAGCGCAGAAATTCCTGGACGCGAACATGCCGTTCCATGCGCACGAGGTACTGGAAGGCACCTGGAAGAGCTGCCCGTCCGACGAGCGTCCGCTGTGGCAGGGCCTCGCCCAACTCGCCGTCGGGTTGACCCATCTGATGCGCGGGAACCGCGTCGGTGCCGCCTCGCTGCTTCGGCAGGGACACGACCGGCTCGTCGGCTTCGAGTCCAACCCACCGCATCACCTCGACGTCACCGGGCTGCTGACCTGGTCGGAGGGCCTACTCGGCGAGCTCGAGACCGGAAGATTGCCGGTCGTTCCCGGCATTCCAGCGCTGCGCGTCACCGACTGAACCGATCCCGACAGGGGGCGTCCTGGACGTCCGATCACGGCTCGAGCTAGCCTGGCGAGGGTTAGGTAAGGCTAGGACAATCTGCACCGAAAGTGGGGTTCGTCGCCGTGACCGTGTTCGCACCGCTCAGACTCGTGCACCGCGAGACGATCAGTCCGGCTCAGCTCGGACGCACTCTCTGCACCGAGGTGGCCGAACAGGTTCCGTACTGGGTGGCCGTCCTGACTCCGGCGGAGCGTCCGTTGCTCACCGAACACACCGCAGTCCTCGAGCAGACGTCGATGACGTTCACTCTGCCCGACGGCCGACACCGCCGCAGCATTCTGCTGCTCGCCGCTCTGGGCTCGGCCGTGTCCACGTGGCAGAGAAACAACCGTCGCGGCTCCTCGGCCGGCGTGCTGGTGGACCTCGACCTCGAGAGCACCGGCGCAGTTCACCCGGTCCGGCTGCCCACGCTTCCCGTCGACGCTCTCGTCGTCCCTTCGCACCGCGAGCACCTCGTCGAGGAGGTCTCGAGGCGACTGGGCTCGGTGCCGAACGGCGGCTGCGACTACGCGCTGGCTCGCAACTATCCCGCGCTGGCCTCACGCGCGGGAGCACAGATCATCGTGCACGAGGATGCACTGGCAGAGCCCAGCCGAGAGCACGCCATCGACATCGGGATCACCGTGACGAGTGCGGGTACCGCACTCGCGCGCATCACCTGGGCTGCGAATCTGCCGGGCATCGACGAACTGATCCGGCTGTGGGCGTCGGCCGTGAACGACCTCGCCCTCGGCACTACAGGCTCTTCAGCAGCCTGACGTCGTCTTCGATACCTTCGGGCGGGGTCTCCAGGATCACCGGCGCGTCGGCCGCCAGGGCGACGGCGGTCAGGATCTCCGCGTCGATCGTTCCGGTGCCGAGGTTCGCGTGCCGGTCCCTGGCCGAGTCGAACTCGTCGCGTGAGTTGTTCAGGTGCACCAGATCGATGCGTCCGGTGATGGCCTTGATTCGGTCGACGACGTCGACGAGATCCTCTCCGCCGGCCCAGGCATGGCAGGTGTCCAGGCAGAAGCCGGCACCGAACTCGCCGATGGCATCCCACAGGCGGGCGATGTCGTCGAAGTGGCGTGCCATCGCGGAGTCTCCGCCCGCGGTGTTCTCGACGAAGATCGGTACCCCGAAGCCGCCCTGCTCCGCTTGGCGCTCGAACAGCTTGCGCCAGTTGTCGATTCCCTTGGCGGTGTCCTCACCCTCACGGACGTGGCCGCCGTGGACGACCAGCCCGATGGCCCCGATTTCGGCCGCAGCAGCAGCCTGCTCGACGACGGCCTTGCGCGACGGAATGCGGATCCGATTGTTCAAGCTCGCCACATTGAGGACGTAGGACGAGTGCACCACCACGTCGACCGAGCCGTTCAGCAACGCCTCGCCCTGCGGGTGTGGTTCGAGCTTGTTCCACTTCTGCGGATCGGTGAGGAACATCTGGACGAGGTCGACGCCGAGAGCCTCGGCCGTTCCGAGAGGGTCGCTGCTGTCGCGGACGTGGGCTCCGATGCGCATGACGCCCATCATAGAGGTGGTGTTCAGGGTCTCCCCTGATAGCGACGGGCGCAGAACGCTGGAACACTGGCACCCATGAGCGACATTGCCGCACGTGCGGTCGACGTATCGAAGGTCTACGGATCAGGGGACACCCAGGTCCACGCACTGTCCGGGGTGAGCGTCGAATTCGCTCGCGGAGAATTCACCGCCATCATGGGCCCCTCGGGTTCGGGCAAGTCCACGCTCATGCACTGCCTGGCCGGCTTGGACAACGCATCCTCGGGAACGGTGACCATCGGCGACACCGAGCTGACGGCACTCTCCGACAAGGAGATGACCGGATTGCGAAGGGACCGAATCGGATTCGTGTTCCAGGCCTTCAATCTGGTGCCGACGCTCACCGCACTGGAGAACATCACCCTGCCCCTCGACATCGCCGGTCGCACGCCGGACAAAGAATGGCTCGACACCGTGGTCGACCGACTCGGCCTGCGCGACCGCCTCGATCACCGCCCCAGCGAACTCTCGGGCGGACAGCAGCAGCGAGTGGCGTGCGCCCGCGCTCTGGCAGGCCGACCCGACATCGTGTTCGGCGACGAGCCCACCGGTAACCTGGACTCCCGCTCGTCCGGCGAGGTGCTGTCGATTCTGCGCACTGCCGCAGACGAATTCGATCAGACCGTCGTCATCGTCACGCACGATCCACGCGCGGCCAGTTACGCCGACCGCGTCGTGTTCCTCGCCGACGGCGCAGTCATCGATCAGCTGAACTCGCCCACCGCCGACGCCGTACTCGAGCGGATGAAGAAGCTCGAGACGGTCCGATAATGGCGCACTCCATCTCCAAGAAATCCGTCTCCGACAAACCTCCTCGACACAAGCCGTCGGGCAATCCCATGCGCAAGGTGTCACTGAGAAACCTTGCCGCACACAAAGTCCGACTGGCCCTGACGGTACTGTCGGTCGTGCTCGGCACGGCATTCGTCGCGGGCTCGTTCGTGTTCACCGACACCCTTCAGCGCACTTTCTCCTCACTGTTCGCCGATACCGCGCAGGGCGCGGATGTTCGAGTGAGCCCCGAGGACGCACGCTCGTCCGGCGTGCCGAACGAGGACATCGCGGCGATCTCGGCGTTGCCGAACGTGCGCGCCGTATCGCCGTACGTCGGCGGACAGTTGGTACTGCTGGGGTCCGACGGTGCCGCCGTACAGTCCGGTGGCGCACCGACCATCGGCGAGTCGTATCTCCCCGACGACCAACGACTCGGTGATCCGACCACCTTCGTCGACGGTTCGGCTCCCACCGCCCCCGGCCAGGTCGCGATCAACGCCGGTGGTGCCGAGCGCGCCGGACTCGAGGTGGGCGACGCCACCCAGGTACTCGTGCCGTCCAAGGGCATCACCGACATCACGATCACCGGAATCTATTCGACAGCAACAGAATCCGGTGGCTACATCGGAATCCAGTTCGTGCAGAGCCAGGCGAACGAGCTGTTCACCGACGGTGCCCACGTGCAGTACATCGACGTCGCAGGCGCCGATCTCGCCGCGCAAGGGCTGACTCAGAGCGATCTCCGCGACGAGATCGCCGCGGCGTTCCCCGACCTGAAGGTCCAGACCGCCGCGGACGTACAGGCCGAGACTCAGGCCGAGGTCGAGTCGGCACTGTCGTTCATCAACTACTTCCTGCTGGCCTTCGGTGGGATCGCCCTGCTGGTCGGCACCTTCATCATCTACAACACGTTCTCGATGATCGTCGCTCAGCGCGTCCGCGAATTGGCCCTGCTGCGCGCCGTCGGAGCCAGCCGCGGGCAGGTCAGCCGCTCGGTCGTTCTCGAAGCTCTCGTTGTCGGCATCATCGGCAGCATCCTCGGCTTCGTCGGCGGGGTAGGGCTGGCCTACGGGCTACGGGCACTGCTCAACGCCTTCGATCTGGGTCTGCCGTCTGGACCGTTGGCACTCGAGCCGCGCACCGTTGTCGTCGCGTTCGCCGTCGGCATCGTCGTCACCGTGCTGAGCGCGTACGCGCCGGCCCGGCGGGCAGCCAAGATTCCACCGGTCGCCGCGATGCGCGAGGAATTCGCCTCTGCGGGTGACACCCTGCGTACCCGAACGTTCGTGGGCGTCGGCCTCGGAATCGCGGGCGCGGCCGCGTTGATCATCGGCGCGCAGTCGACCGGCGGGGCGGCCGCTGCCACGGTCGGCGCGGGAGCCGTCGCGCTGATCGTCGCCACCGCACTGGCCGCGCCGTCGCTGTCACGGCCGGTCGTCGGCGCACTCGGGGCCGTCATCACCCGTCCGTTCGGAGCGATCGGACGCCTGGCCAGGACCAATTCGGTTCGCAACCCCAGACGCACCGCGGCCACCGCCTTCGCCCTCATGCTCGGACTCATGCTCGTCACCGTCATCGGCGTGCTCGGATCCACCGCCAAGGCCAGCGTCGACTCACTCGTCGACACCGGGGTCGAGGCGGACTACATCCTCTCCGGCCCGCAGTCGATCGGCGTTCCGACCGGTGCCACCACGGCCGCACAGCAGGTGACCGGCGTGGACCGTACTGCGGTGCTGCACCCGGTGTTCGTGACGATCGCAGGCCAGGAGGAGTTCGGCGCCGCGATCGACGGCTCCCCCGAGGGACTGCTCGAGCTGTCGATGGTCCAGGGCACGGCAGATCTGAACAGCAACGGGTTCTCGGTGTCGGAAACCGAAGCGGCGAGCCGCGGCTGGACCGTCGGAACCGAGGTCACCTTCGACACCGTCGACGGTGCGTCCGTCCCGGTGACGGTCACCGGGGTCTTCACCGACAATCCTCTGATCGGGAACTGGATCGTCTCGGGCGACATCTACCAGGAGGTGACGCCGTCGATCACCCGCTCGGACCTTCTGGTTCTCGTCAAGGCCGCACCCGGCACCGACCTCGACACACTGCGCACCGACCTCGAAGCCGCGACCAAACCGTTCGTCGTCGTCCAGGTTCAAGACGTGGAGGAGTTCAAGGGCAGCCAGGGACAGCAGATCGACACGCTGCTCGCGGTGTTGTACGGCTTGCTGGCATTGGCCGTCGTCATCGCTGTGCTCGGCATCGTCAACACGCTGGCCTTGTCGGTGGTGGAGCGGCGTCGGGAGATCGGCATGCTGCGCGCGATAGGCATGCAGCGGCCGCAGGTCCGTCGCATCATCTATCTCGAGTCGCTGCTCATCGCGCTGTTCGGCGCGATCGTGGGCGTGGTCCTCGGAATCGCGTTCGGGTGGGGATTCGTGCAGACCCTGCGCGACGAGGGCCTGGGCACCATGACCGTGCCGTGGGGCCAGGTGGTGGCCATGCTGCTCGGATCGGCCGTTGTCGGTGTGTTGGCGGCACTGTGGCCTGCTGTGCGAGCCGCGCGTACGAAGCCGTTGGAGGCCATCGCGGACCTGTAGGGCCGAGCCCGAAACAGACCGGGCATTCCGCAACGTCACCCGATTGTTGTGGAATGTCCGGTTTTCCGCTTGCGCGAAAAGGTTCTGCACGTTTACCTTTGAGTCGGTATAAAAGTCTTCGAGCCGGTTTGTAGGTTTCAAACCGACTCCGACATCACGGGTCGGGCTCGTGCAAGGAGAATCATGTCGATTCAGGACATCGATGCGCCGACCCGTCTTTCACTGGCCCCACTGTGCCGGCCGGAACGCCGCGACACCCTGATGGCCCGCTACCGCGAGGTGGCTCACGCGCTGCCCGACGCCGTCGCGCTCGACGTCGACGGCTCGTCCCTGACCTTCGACGAGCTCCTCCATCGCGCCTACTCTCTGGCTCGTAAGATCGCCACGCTCTTTCCTGCCGATTCTCGGCCGCTCGCCGTGGACACCGACGCGACGACGGACTCGATCGTGCTGATGCTGGCCGTCGTCGCTGCAGGCCATCCCTTGGTGCCGCTCGACCCCATGCTTCCCGCCGAGCGCCGCGCCACGATCATCGACCAAGCAGGTGCGACGGCGATCGACTCCACCACCGTCGCCGCCGCCATGGACTCGTGTGTGCCGCTGCCGACGCTGTCGGGCGACCACACCGCGGTGATCAACTACACCTCGGGATCCACCGGCACCGCCAAGGGCGTGATCCTCAGCCACCGCATGTGTCTGACCAAGGCATACGAAGTCGCCAACGCGTTGGCGCTGGGCCCACACGACCGCGTCGGAAACTCGCTTCCGGTCAGCTTCGGGGCCGGCTTGAACACGTTGTTCGCGGGGTTGCTCAGCGGTGCCGCCGTGCACTGCCGCGACCCGAGGGCAGGTGTCCCCAGCAGCACCGTCGAGTGGACAGCCGCGCATTCCCTGACCACGCTGCACTGCTCGTCGTCGCTGCTGCGCGCAGTCTCCGCCGCCGATCACGGACCCACCGGTCGGGCCGTACCCACGCTGCGGGTGGTCATCACATACGGGGAATCCCTGCACGCCGACGATGCCGACGGTTTTCGGCGGCGATTCGACAGCCGCGCCACGGTGGTCAACTGGTACGCGGCCACCGAGGCCGGGGCCGTCGCCTACAGCGAATACCCGCTCGAACGAGCGCTGCCGTCTGGCTTTCTCCCTGCGGGCAGACCCATCGCAGGCAAGCTGGTCGAAGTCGTCACCTCCGACGGTTCGTCGTGTGCACCGGACGTGATCGGCGAGATACGGGTGACGTCGAACTGTTTGGCCGACGGCTACCTCGGCGGTGCCGGTCGGGATTCCCAGCGATTCGCCGCGCTCGGCGACGGTCTGTTCCGGTACCGCACCGGCGATCTGGGACGACTCGACGAACACGGGACGCTGCACCTGGCCGGCCGCATCGACGACGCCGTCAAGGTGCGCGGATACCTGGTGGAGCCGGCCGAGGTC
>NZ_LVCU01000148.1:0-275 GCF_001647185.1 Rhodococcus sp. EPR-147 | reverse complement strand
GTGTGCTCGGCGCGTTCCGGTCGTCGACCCTCCGTGGGCGAGATCAGAGCGTCGCTGCGCCGGACGCTGCCGGAGTGGATGGTGCCCACCCACATCGTCGCGCTCGACGCGATGCCGCGCAACGAACGCGGCAAGCTCGACCGCGGCGCACTGCCCGAGCCGGCCGATCGACGCGTCGAGCGCACCGCGGTCGGCCCGACCGAGTACATCGTGGCCGAGGCTGCGCGCACCGCGATCGGGCTGGACACCATCGGACGGGACGAGGATTTCCTGGC
>NZ_LVCU01000147.1:0-27963 GCF_001647185.1 Rhodococcus sp. EPR-147 | reverse complement strand
CGACCACTGTTCGAGAGTTGGCCGTGACAGTCGACGCCCGCCTCGAAGACGCGGCAACTGCGCGTCGACGCACGGCAGGCGAACACGACGTGCTCGTGCCGCTGCGCACAGAGGGAAGCAAGGCACCGATCTTCCTGATCGGCGGTGCAGGCGTCGGCGCGATGGCATTTCTGAATCTCGTCAAGCACATCGACGCCGACCGGCCGGTGTATGCCCTGCAGGCGCACGGCCGCGGCAAGCGAGGACGGCCGGACCGGACGATTCGGCGAACCGCGAAACGCTACGTCGACGCTGTTCGCACAGTCCAGCCCGAGGGCCCGTTCCATCTGGTCGGCCACTCGCTCGGCGGCTGGATTGCCATCGCGATGGCAGAGGAGATCCGAGACTCCGGCCTCGGGTCTCCCCACCTGTTGCTCCTCGACACACGGCTGTTTCGGCATCTGCTGGACAGGTTGCCCGGCGGTACCGAGGTTCCGGCTGCGCCGCCGGCGCAGACGCGTGAAGAGGCGGGCTTCCACCTAGGCCGCGTCGGCACCGCTGCCCTCTGGTTACGGATGCAATTCGCCGGGCTGCTGCGGTACCCGACGACGATGGAATGGTTGGTTTTCGCAAGCATCGGGTACGTGGCGTTGAACAAGCACGTGCCGACACCGTGGTCGGGGTCGATGACCGTGGTTCGCACAGCGGAGAACGTGAAAGATCTCAGGTCGTGGCAGACGGTCGGCCGTGGTGAGCTGACCTTCGTCGACATCTCCGGAGATCACGTCGACATGCTGCGTGAACCGATGGCCGAGCACTTGGCCGAGACGATCGCGAACACCTTCGACGATGCGGGCCTCGCACACTGATCGACGGTCTGTCGTTGGGTGGGCTCAGCTTGTACGTTTGTGCCAACGGCTCACCGAGCCACGCGCCGATCCGGGCATCACACGACGAGGAGGTCGACCATGAGTTCATCGTACGAATTGCAGTCGGTGGAACTACACAAGGACGTCCTGCGATACGTGGACATGGGCGAGGGCCCACCCGTGATTCTGGTGCACGGACTCCTCGGATCGCATCAGTCCTGGGGCCCGCAACTCGAGCGTCTGTCGCAGAAGTATCGCGTCATCGCTCCTGACCTGTTCGGGCACGGAGACTCCGACAAGCCGTCCGGCGACTACTCGCTCAGTTCGCACTCGGCCACCATTCGCGATCTCATGGATCACCTGAACATCGACTCCGCCCCGATGGTCGGTCACTCGCTCGGCGGGGGCATCGTCATGCAGCTGACGTACCTCTTTCCCGAACGCGTCGATCGCCTGGCGTTGGTCAGCAGCGGCGGACTCGGTCCCGAGGTGAGCCTGCTCCTCAAGGCTGCGACGCTGCCCGGCAGTGAGCTGGTTCTGCCGCTGCTCGCATCGGACTGGTTCCGCAAGAACGCAGAGGGCGCGCTGGCGCAGTTGGGCAAATGGGGTCTGCCGGTCAAGCCAGGTCCCAGCATGGCCGAGACCTGGCGGTCGTTCCGGTCGGTTGCCGACCGCTCCACCCGCGGGGCCTTTCTGGCGTCGACGCGAGCCGTGGTGGGCCCGCGTGGGCAGACCGTGAGCGCGAAGCAACATTTCGAGAAGTTCGAGTCCATTCCGTCGCTGCTCGTCTGGGGCGGCAAGGACCGGATGATTCCCGCCAAGCACGCCGACAACATCCGACGTGAGGTTCCCAACAGTCGCGTCGAGATCTTTCCCGACGCCGGCCATTTCCCCCAGCTCGACGAGCCGGACTTCTTCTTCCGCTTGCTCGACGAGTTCCTCGACGCAAACGAGTCCGACAAGAGCGCGCCCGCGGCCATCACCCCGGCGGCTGTTCCGTTGCAGCACCCGTGAGCGTGACCCCGATGTTCCCGCTCGGCAGCGTGCTGCTCCCCGGTGAACGCCTACCACTACACATCTTCGAGCCGCGCTACCGAGCTCTGGTCCACGACTGCCTGAAGCAGGACGATCCGAGCTTCGGTGTGGTCCTCATCGCACGTGGGCACGAGGCCGGTGGCGGCGACGTCCGGCACGATGTGGCCACGACCGCACACATCATCGGTCATGAGTCCATCGGCGACGGCAGATATCTGCTCGACTGCGTCGGCGGCGAACGGATCAGGATCGACGCCTGGCTGCCGGACGATCCGTACCCACAGGCCGACGTTCGAGCGTGGCCGGACGAAGAGACCGATGCGGTGATCGCCGACACCGAGTTCGACGCCACTTGGGCGCGGATCGAGGATCTCTACGAGCTGATCGGTCGACTCGAATCGACGGAAGTCGTTTCCACACCCGGTGTTCCGGACTTCCTGGGCCTGCCGATTTCGGCCGCCGAGAAGATCTGGTCGCTGACAGCTCTGATTCCGATGGGTCAGTCCGATCGACTCGACATCCTGTCTGCACCCAACGCCAGAGCGCGCAAGACCGCACTCGACGACGCCATCGAGAATGTCACGGCGGTGGTGCAGTTCAGACTGCAACCCTGATACCTACGAAACACGTCAGGCCCGACATCATCGATGTCGGGCCTGACATGTGTAGTAGCGGGGACAGGATTTGAACCTGCGACCTCTGGGTTATGAGCCCAGCGAGCTACCGAGCTGCTCCACCCCGCGTCGGGTGTTCACCACGCTACATGCCATCTCGGCAGTCTCCCAATCGCCAGGTCAGCCGCACGCTCTACCGTTCAGGTATGCCCATTGCGCTGTCTCCAGTCCTGACCTTCCCGCACGCCGCCGTCGCGCAGATCACGCTGAGCAACCCGCCGGTCAACGCGCTGACCCGTCCGGCGACGCGGCGACTGCGCGCCGTGCTTCTCGAATTGGCCGACGACGCCGCGATTCGGGCGGTCGTTCTCACCGGCGACCGGGTGTTCAGCGCCGGCTCGGACATTTCCGAGATGCCCGAGATGCAGGACCACGGTGACGTGCTCGCCCGCAAGAGCATTCTCGAGAACGCCACCCTCGAGATGCTCGACGATCTGCCGCTGCCGACGGTCGCGGCAATAGACGGATTCGCGTTGGGCGGCGGCCTCGAGCTGGCGCTGTGCTGCGACCTCGTCGTCGCCGACGCAGGGGCTCGACTCGGACTCCCGGAAATCGACCTCGGTGTGATCCCCAGCAGCGGCGGATCGATGCGCGCGCTGCGGCGGGTGGGTCAGGCGCGCGCCGCCGAACTGGTGTTACTCGGCGAGCCGATCTCGGCCGAGACTGCACTGGAGTGGGGTCTGATCAATCGGGTCGCTCCACGCGGACAGACGTTGTCGGTGGCACTGGGCTTGGCGCAGGCGCTGGCGCACAAGTCCCGCTCTGCCGTTCGAGCGAACAAGCGTGCCCTCGCTCTCACGTTCGGCGAGTCCCCCGGCCTACCGGCGCAACGGGCATTGCCGGTGTTCGAGGAGGCGTTCGAGTCGGCGGACGGCAGGGAGGGCGTGCGCGCCTTTCTCGCCAAGGAGTCACCCGAGTTCGGGTAGGCGGCGCTTGACCAGAATCGTTGCGCCGGTGACGATCTCCCATCCGATGATGGTGTAGACCGAGATGCGCTCGAAGGTTCCGCCGCCGAGGATTCCGGTGTCGGCGAGAAACAGGGTCAGCCCAACCAGACCGGCCACGCCGGCAGTCGCACTGCCCACGGTGTACCAGCGCGGCGCGCCGACGCGGCCGCCGTACCGTCCTGCCGCCAGCAACACCAGGTTGCCGCCGACGATCGCCATGCCTGCACCCACCGCATGGGGCGTCGAAGCCCCGTCCACCGAGGCGTGGGCGAGCCCGACGACGATGCTGCCGACACCGTGCACAACGGAGGTGCCGGCGACGATCCACCGCGCCCGGCCTTCGAAGAGCACCGACAGTCCCAGCCCGGCCAGGACGAACAACGTGCCGTCGACAACGAAGCCGGTGTTCATCACCGCGTGCAGCGGCGAGATGTCGGGGATGCCGAGATCGCTGATGTTGTTGCGGGCGTAGCTGTACGGCCGGTCCGTCCAACCGAGTGCGGCGACGGCTTCGGCGGCCAGATAGGTCACCCCACCGACGAGGAAAGCCCCGGCGGCCAGGACGGTCGTTCTCTTCACAGCTGCACGTCCACTCCCGGAGCCCCGATACACCTGGCGTGTACCGATTGGTACAGTACCGGCTCATGAGCGATCGCCACGACGTGGTGCCGATACTCGCAGGGGTGTTCCGCGACCATGGGTTCGACGGTTCCTCCCTCGCGGTCATCAGCAAACAGACCGGCCTGGGGAAAGGCAGTCTCTACCACTACTTTCCGCGCGGAAAGCAGGAGATGGCCGAAGCCGTCCTCGACGACGTGGAGCTGTGGTTCCACCACAACGTGTTCGAGCCGTTGCGACAGGGCACCGATCCCGCGTCGACGACGCATGAGATGTTCGAGCAGACCGCGCGATACTTCCGGTCCAATCGTCTGGTGTGCCTGTTCGGCGCATTCACACTCGGTCTCGAACGTGCTGTGTTCTCTGGACGCGTCGCAGCCCATTTCACCCACTGGATCGACGCGCTCACCCCGGTACTGAGTCGCCTGGGACACGGCGAATCGGCAGCCGAACTGGCCGAGGAGATCGTGGCCGGAATTCAGGGCGCACTGGTGCTCTCACGCGCCTCGGACGATGCGACGCGGTTCGATCGATTGTTGGCGCGCCTGGAAGCCTCGGCGGCGCGCGTGCCGGTGGGGGTGCACGTATGAATCCCAAGCCCGCACCCCAGCTGAAGACGTTCGGAATACGAGAACTGCTGCGACTCATCGTCATCGGCACGGTATTGGCGTACTTCCAGATCGTCGCGGTCGGCCGCTGGGTGCGCGCGCCACGGCGCGGGTGGCCGCTGCACGCCTCGGAGGCCGTCGTCGACGCCTTCTTCGTTCTCGGCCCCACCTTCGTCAAGGTCGGGCAGCTGATGGGATCCTCGCCCGGGCTGTTCCCCAAGGTCCTCGCCGACACCTGCCTGCGCTGCCTCGACGAGGTGCCACCGTTTCCCGGGTCGCATGCGCGAGCGGTGATCGAGGCCGATCTGGGCCGCGGAATCGACGACCTGTTCTCCTCGTTCGACGACGTGCCGCTCTCGTCCGCCTCGGTCGCTCAGGTGCATCTGTGCGTGCGCCGTGACGACGGCCGTGAAGTGGTCATGAAGGTACAGCGGCGAGGCATCTACCACCGCATGAAGATCGACCTGCGTATCGCGTACCTCATCGCCCGCGGACTCGAGAAGTTCATTCCGTTCTTCGCCACGGCCAACGCGTCGGCGATCATCGTCGACCTGCACGCCGCCACCTTCGCCGAACTCGACAGCGCCGTGGAAGCCAAGCGACAGGCCAGCTTTCGCGCGGCCATCGGCGCGTTCGGCGACAACGCCCACGTCACCGCGCCCGAGGTGTTCCTGGACTACTGCGGCGGCCGCGTCATCTGCATGGAACGCATGCACGGTTCTCCCCTCGACCGCTACGAGCCGGGAGAGCAGTCCGAGCTCATCGTCCGCCGCGCCGCCAAGGTCTGGATGGAAGCCCTTGTGCTGCATGGTCTCTTCCACGGCGACGTGCATGCGGGCAACGTGTGGGTACTCGACGACGGCAGGGTGGCGTTCCTCGACTTCGGAGTCATGGGCGAGGTGGACGAGCAGTGGCGCGCACTGCTGCTCGATCTGTTTCACGCCACCGTGATCGACGGCGACTTCACCCGACTGGCCGGTACCGTCAAGCGGCTGGGAATCGTTGCGCCGCAGATGGGTTCGGACGCCGAGGTCGGGGCGATCCTGCAGTCGGTGTTCGCTCCGATGCTCTCGGCAACGCTCGCGCACTTCAGCCTGGCCGACTTCATTCGAGCGCTGGTGAACATGGGCAAGCAGTACAAGACGTCGAGCCCGGAAGAATTGATCCTGGTGGCCAAGCAACTCGGCTACTTCGAGAGATACGCCATCGAACTGGCACCGAACTGGGCCCTGGGTACCGATCCGTTCGTGTTCAAGAACGTCTTTCCCGCCGAGATCGCGGCACTGGCCGAGGCGCGAGGCGTCGAACTGCCGGAGTGACCCGGCAGCTCGACCCAGCCTCGACCGAGAATCAGTGGGTGAAGTCGAGCACCACTTTGCCTGCCGCAGTGCGGTTCTCGAGCGAGGCAATGGCGGCGGCAGCATCGGAAGCCGGGAACACCGACGGCTCCGGCGCACCGAGAGAACCGTCGGCGAGGAGCGGTTCGATCTCGGACCACTGGGTGGCGAGGTAACCCGGGCGCGTCATCCACCACGCACCCCAACCGACGCCGACGACGTCGACGTTGTTGAGCAGCAGTCGATTTACCTT
This sequence comes from Rhodococcus sp. EPR-147, assembly GCF_001647185.1. Classification (NCBI taxonomy): domain Bacteria; kingdom Bacillati; phylum Actinomycetota; class Actinomycetes; order Mycobacteriales; family Nocardiaceae; genus Rhodococcus; species Rhodococcus sp. EPR-147. The sequence continues at coordinate 21,643 of NZ_LVCU01000147.1, read as the reverse complement.
GACCGTCGGGATCTCACCACCGGTGAAGCCCAGCACCAGGATTCGGCCCGAGGGCGCGAGCGAGCGAATGCTGTCGGTGAACCGGTCACCACCCACCGGATCGACGACGATGTCGACGCCACGGCCGCCGGTCAGTTCCTTCACCGCGTCCTTCCAGCCGTCGACGAGAACGACGTCGGTGGCTCCGGCGGATCGTGCGATGTCGGCCTTGGCCTCCGAGCTCACCACAGCGATCACGCGAGATGCCCCGAGCACCGGAGCCATTCGCAGCGCGGAGGTTCCGATGCCCCCTGCTGCGCCGTGCACCAGAACCGTCTCGCCCGGTGCCAACCGGCCACGTTCCCGGAGCGCGAAGTGCACCGTCAGGTCATTGAACAACAGCCCAGCGCCTGCGGAGAGCGACACCGACTCCGGCAGCGCGAACACCGTGTCCGGGGATACGACGGCGACCTCGGCCATACCGTCGCTCAGTCCCGTCAGGGCCGCTACTCGATCACCGGCGGAGAAGCCGGACTCCGGCGGAGCCGACCGAACGATGCCGGCGATCTCGCTGCCGGGGACGAACGGCAACTCGGGCTTGTACTGGTAGAGCCCGCGAGTGAGCAACGCATCGGGAAAAGCGACGCCGGCGGCATGGACCTCGATGACCACCGACCCGTCGCGCGCAGCAGGCTCGTCGATGTCCACCACACTCACCGAGTCGGGTCCGTCGAGGCTGGAGATCTGTACCGCGCGCATGAGTTGTCCTCTCGGTCGGGATCGTTCCCTGCACGCCACCGTACAAAACTGCAGCAATCACCGTCGCTACCGGCATGCGCGAAGTGCTGGCCTAATGGGTCGTTCCGCAGGCTCCACTCCTGCTGTGCTCCAATCGACGGATGAACACCACTCCCCTCACCGTCGTCCGTCCCGACGGGGATGCCCGCGGCGGCGTCATCGTCATCCAGGAAGCCTTCGGCGTCACCGATCACATCGTCGACGTCTGCAACCGCCTCGCCGCCGCCGGTTGGGTCGCGGTCGCACCGCACCTGTTCCACCGGCAGGAGGGTGTGACCGTGTTGTCGTACTCGGACATGGATTCGGCGATGGCGGCAATCGGGCGGCTGGAGGCGGACGAGGTGGACTCCGACGTGGACGCGGCGGCGAGTGCCCTCGCCGAGCTCGGATTCGAGCCCTCGTCCATCGCGATCGTCGGCTTCTGCATGGGCGGCACCGTCGCGTTCCACACCGCTGTTCGACGGCAACTCGGTGCGGCAGCGACGTTCTACGGCGGCGGAATCGGCAAGGGCCGCTTCGGTTATTCCGCAATGGCGTCGGTGGGCGACGCACTGCAGACACCCTGGCACGGATTCTTCGGGGATCTGGACGAGGGCATCCCCGTCCAGGAAGTCGAGACGCTGCGCGAGATCACCGCAACGGCGCCGGTCGACACGGAGATCACCCGCTACGAACACGGCAAGCACGGGTTCCACTGCGACGACCGCCCCGCCGTGTTCGACGCCGACGCCGCCGCCGACGCCTGGGGCAAGACGCTCGAGTGGTTCGACGCCCATGTCGCACGCTGAGCCACCCCGCTCCGACGCCGAACTCGCAGACGAGACCGAAGGCATCGTCGCTTTCTGGACCGAACTGTCGCTGCCGGGACTGTTCGACGTCCACACGCACTTCATGCCGAAGAACGTGATGGACAAGGTGTGGAGTTACTTCGACAGCGCCGGGCCGCTGACCGGCAGCGTCTGGCCCATCTCCTACCGGTTCGCCGAAGAGCAACGGCTCGAGGTCATTCGGGGGTTCGGAGTCCGGCACTTCACGTCGATGATCTACCCGCACAAGCCGGCGATGGCAGCCTGGCTCAATTCCTGGGCAGCAGATTTCGCGGCGCGCACCCCCGACTGCCTGCACACCGCGACCTTCTACCCCGAGGACGGTGTCACCGGGTACGTCGAGCAGGCGTTGACGAGCGGTGCCCGAATCTTCAAGTCGCACATTCAGGTCGGGAACTATTCACCGAACGATCCGCTGCTCGACGGCGTCTGGGGCGCACTCTCGGACGCGCAGGTACCCGTGGTGATCCACTGCGGGTCCGGCCCGGCTCCCGGCACCCATACCGGCCCGGAGCCGATTGCGGCACTGCTGCAACGGTTTCCCGAACTCCCGTTGATCATCGCGCACATGGGGATGCCGGAGTACGGCGACTTCCTCGATCTGGCCGATCGCTACCGGAACGTGCGACTCGACACCACGATGTCGTTCACCGACTTCTCCGAGGCGAGCGCACCGTTTCCGAAACACGAACTGCCCCGGCTGGTCGACCTGCAGGATCGCATTCTGTTCGGCAGCGACTATCCGAACATCCCGTACCCGTATCTGCATGCCCTGCAGGCGGTGCGCCGACTCGACCTGGGAGACGACTGGGTTCGTGCAGTGTGCTGGGGCAACGGCGCCGCACTGTTCGGATAGAGAGGTTCTCTAGACCCAGAACTCGGCAATACGCTCGGCGATGGCATTGCCCTGCGCCCGTCCGGCAACGGCCGCAGCCGATCGGACCGCGATGTCGGTGGCATCGGGGCCGATCGCGGCCGCCGAATCTGCGTCGGGGGCAATCACTTCCACCTTCGAGCCGCCCTTGACCAGCCGCTCCCGTTCGATGTCGAACGGATCGTGCTCGAGGTCGAGTGCACCGACCCTGAACACCAGTACCTTCTCGAAACCGACTGCCAGATCCGCATTTTCGCTGGCGCGGATACCACCGTCGACGTAACGATGATCACCGATCGTCACCGGCGGCCACATTCCCGGGATGGCGCAGCTCGCGGCCACCGCATCGACCAGCTGAACGCCCGAGCCACGATCGAGAACCCGATGCCGACCGCTCACCGCGTCGACCGTGACGATCCGCAGATCGCGGTTCGGCCAGGAGTGCGACGGCAATCGCCGCTCGATGATGGCCCTGCGCTCACGCTCGCTGATCGTCGAGGCCGCCAGCGCCTCGGTGCCGATACGCCTGCGCGTGTCGATGGCACTGCCGTCGGAGTTCTGGGCAGCCCGAGCCAACATGGAAACCAGTTCGTCGATGGTCGAGTCGGCATGCGGTTCGTGGTCCTGCTTCGCTTCGTCTGCCTGTCGCTCGAACAGCTCGGTCAAGGCGGCTCCGCTCGAGATCTGGGCTGCGACCGAGGACCCGGCCGAGGTCCCCAACAGCATCTCGGCGTCGCTGACGTCGGCTCCGGCTTCTGCCAATCCCAGTAGGACACCCGTCTGCCACGCAATGCCTGCGACTCCGCCGCCGCCCAATACGAGTGCTCGCCTGGTCATGGTCGTACCCCTTCTTCGAAAAGATCCGTCAGGAACTTACAGCGCCGGTGTGTACACGTGGACGCAGCCAGTCGATGAGATCGTCGAGTACGCGCTCCTTTTCCGGTTCGTTGAACACTTCGTGGAACAGCCCGTCGTACGTTTTCAGGGTCAGGTCGTCGGATCCGGCGAGCTCGGCGATGAGCTCACTGCCCGAGACGTCGGCCAAGCGGTCCGCCGTCCCGTGCTGGAGCAGCACGGGAATCGTCAGCGACGGCAGGCGAGCAGGGAACGCGTCCCCGACGCCCAGCATCGCCGCGGCCAGACCAGCCGAGACGCTGCCGTGGTAGCCCAACGGGTCGGCGACATAGGCGTCGACGACGTCCTTGTCGCGGGAGACGAGAGTGGGATCGAGCTTGAGCACCGGGGCGGCCGGTACGAAGCGTCCGAGGAGCTTACCGACCGCCACCAGCGCTTTCGGTTGCCCGACGCTGGGGACGACGGCAGGGCCGGACAGCATCAGACCGTCGAGATCGGCCTGATGGTCGAGGGCGTAGGACAGTGCGATGGCACCGCCCATGCTGTGGCCGAGCAGGAAGGTGCGCTGATTCGGATGCTCGGCAGCTGCGATGCCGAACAGCGTGTGCAGGTCGTCGGTGAAGTCGGACCACTTGTCCAGTGACACCCGTTTGCCACCGGATCGGCCGTGTCCGCGGTGGTCGGGCGCGTAGACGGCGAGGCCGAGCGCGCCCAGCCGTTCGATGACGTGCCGGTACCGACCCGCGTGCTCGGCCAGGCCGTGGGCGAGCACCACAATCCCGGTCGACGTGGTCTCGGGGGTCCAGACGTCGTAGACGATTCGGGTTCCGTGAACTCCGACGAACGACGACTCGACATGCTTCATCCGGTCACCGTACAAGGGCAGCGGGGCATTCGACGGCCCATCGGAGAACCTGCAAAATTTGCTTGGGTAACTATCCTGGTGGAACGGGCGATGTAGTTGTGACACGCCACTACCGTTTGTCCCCGCACCTCGGGGCACGGCACCGACCAGGACTCAGGAGTGAAGAATCCAGAATGCGTGATGAGTCCGCCACGAGCACGTCGCCGCGGTGGCGCGACCCCAAGCGCTACCTGTGGCCGCTGGGGCTGACGATTCCTCTCAGCCCGTTCCTGGCCTGGGGTCTGGTGACCCTTCTCGGCCCCGGTGCGTTCTGGACCCTCGGCCTGATGATCATGGGTGTCGCACTGCCACTGGTGGACAGGTTCGCCGGAGTGGACCGCAGCAATCCCCCGGACGAGGCGATCGCCGCGCTCGAGAAGGATTCGTACTACCGCTGGTGCGTCTATCTGTTCCTGCCGTTGCAGTACGCGGGACTCGTTGCGGCCTGCTATCTCTGGGCGCACGGCCCGCTGGGAGTTCCGGAGCGGATCGGCCTGGCCATCACCGTCGGCATCGTCGGTGGGGTCGGCATCAACGCCGCGCACGAGCTGGGCCACAAGCGTGAGCGTCTGGAGCGATGGCTGTCGAAGGTGACACTGGCACAGTCCCTGTACGGCCACTTCTACGTCGAGCACAATCACGGCCACCACCTCCGCGTCGCCACCCCGGAGGATCCGGCGTCGGCAAAGTTCGGCGAGTCGTTCTGGAAGTTTTTGCCGCGCACGATCGTGCACGGCCTGCGCTCGGCCTGGGAGCTCGAGACTCGACGCCTCGCCCGCCAGGGCCTGTCTCCCTGGTCGTACCGAAACAACCTGTTCAATGCCGCGGCAATGAGCGTTGTGCTGTTCGGCGTGCTGATCGCCGTCTTCGGTGTGGTGACCGTGCCGTATCTGTTCCTGCAGGCTGCGATCGCGATCGTCCTCTACGAGGCAGCCAACTACCTCGAGCACTACGGGCTGCTGCGGCAGAAGCGCAAGAGCGGTCGATACGGCAAACCGACCCACCGCGACAGTTGGAACAGCGACCACCTGTGGAGCAACCTGTTTCTCTACCACCTGCAACGGCACAGCGACCATCACGCGAATCCGGTGCGCCGCTACCAGGCACTCCGGACCGTCGACGAGTCCCCGCAGCTACCGGCCGGATATGCAGTGATGATCTTCTGCGCGCTGGTTCCGCCGCTGTGGCGCAAGGTGATGGATCAGCGACTGATCGACTTCTACGACGGTGACGCCGAGCTCGTCAACGTCGATCACTCCGACCCCAAGGCGATGCGCAAGCTCGAGCAACTGTGCGTCGAGCGCGCCGAGGCGTACCGATAGTTCACACCGCCGCAGGTTCGTCGGTCTGGGCCCGTAGGTAGCGCCCGAAGTGCGGCACCGTGAACGCGATGGTGCCGCGCTCGGCCGAATAGATCAGACCCTTCTTGATCAGTCCGTCGCGGGCCGGGGACAGCGATGCCGGCTTGCGCTTCAGTTCGGTCGCCACGGCCGAGGTCGGCACCGAGCCGTCGTCCACGGACAGTTCGGCCATCGCACGCATGTATTCACGCTCGGCAGGCGTCGCACGCTCGTAGCGAGAACCGAAGAATCCGACGGCCAATTCCTCCTCCGCCGTCGGAGCGGCGACGCGCACGTCCTCGACGGTGATCGGGGTGTCGGCCGCGAGATCCCACGTCGCCTTGCCGTAGGCCTGGACGAAGTACGGGTAGCCGTCGGCGGCCGCATACAGCGCGTCGAGCGCGTCGGGGGTGAATTCGACGTCCTCGCGGTCGGCCGGAGCGATCAACGCGAGGTCGGCCGCGGCTCGTTCCAGTCGGCCGATCCGGTGGTAACTGAACAGGCGCTCGGAGTAACTCTTGGATGCCGACAACACCGCAGGTAGGTGTGGCAGCCCGGCCCCGACGATGATCAGCGGCGCGGTGTCCTGGCTGAGCTCGTGACAGGCCGCACACAACGCGGAGATGTCCGCGGCACCCAGATCCTGCATCTCGTCGATGAAGATGGCGATGCCCACGCCCACGTCGCCGGCCAGCGCGGAGGCGTCGAGCAGCAGTTCCACGAGGTCGATCTCGATGTCGCCGGAGTCGGCGCGGCCCGTCTTCGCCGGGACGTCGATGCCGGGCTGCCACCGCTCCCGCATGCCCTTGTCCGCGGTGGCGCGTAGGGCGAAGGCCTTGAGGACGCCGAGGAACTCGTCGACGCGTTCGGGATCGCGATGCGATGCCGCAATCCCGCGGACCGCCATGTGCAGCGCAGACGACAGCGGTCGACGCAATTCCTGGTCGGGCCGAGCCTCGATCTTGCCGGTGCCCCAGCCGCGGGCGATCGCCGCGGATCGGAGTTGGTTGAGCAATACCGTCTTTCCGACGCCTCGCAGCCCGGTGAGTACGACGCTGCGTTCCGGTCGGCCGCGGGTGATGCGTTCGAGTACGACGTCGAAGGCGTCGAGCTGCTTCTTTCGGCCTGCGAGCTCGGGTGGGCGCTGGCCGGCGCCGGGAGCGTAAGGGTTACGCACGGGGTCCATGGGGCCAAAGTTACAACGAATCGTGCGATATATGCGGACATCTAGTTCGTGTCCTAGAGATCGGTATTCGCTCGATACTTGCGCGCGGCTGCGATGAAGGACTAGTTTCGCGGATGTGAAGCGCATTCTCGTAGTACGCCGCCGTAGCGGGGTCTGATTCGGACCGACCCCTCGCTGCGGGTCGTCGTGCTCTCTCGGTCCTCCCTTCACATTCGCCAGGACCACTCCCATGAATGCACTTGCTTCTTCTTTCGCCACCGATCCCTTCCACGGCCGCTTCGGCTGCGCTCTGCCGCGCACGATGCGCGACGAGATCACCGAGTCCACCTGGCACACCATGACGTGGACGGCATTCACCGACCGCTTCTCGCCCACCACAGGACCGCTTCGAATGGGCTCCTGGACCGGAACTCGAGCCCCAGGGGGCAAGACGTCGTTCGACGCCACCTTCGGCGTCGGCGATACGATCATCGCCTGTGCGGCAACGACTTACGGGCCGATCGAGGCATTGACGTCGATGCTCCACGACGCCGGATTCCGCATCGAGATCCTCTCGTTCCACCAGCAGATCATCGGCGACGAGACCGCCACCTTCGTCCTCGCCGAGCACGACGGTCGCCGCGAATGGTCGATGGGCATGGATCCCGACGCACACCTGTCGGCCGTCCGGGCCATCATCGCCGGAGCGAACATCCTGCATCGGTATCGCCGACCGACCCCGCGAACTCGAAGTTGTGGACAAAAAACCGCCGAAAAGTGTCCCTAACTTCGAGTTCGCCGGCACGTCCTGTATGGGTAGCGCTTTCTTGGCCTGTCTAGCGCTTGCACAAGACAGGGGAAGATCTCGCTAGGGCATCTCGATCGTCTCGGCTCGGTGCACTTCGGCCAGTGCGCGGCGCAGGTAGGTCTCTGCACGACCGCGGCGCACCGCGAGTAGGTCCGCGACCACCAACAATGCGTGTGCCGGACGGGGTTTCGTGCGCGACTGCTCTTCGACGTCGGAAACCCCCAGGGCTCCGGTGAGCACCTCGACGAACCCCGCGATGTCCAGATTCGGCAGCCAGTCCGCGCCTCGCACGGTTCGCCCCAGCACCTCCTGGACGTTCTCGCCGGTCAAGCCATCGCTGTGTACCTCTTCGAGCAACGTGCGTACCATTTCGGCATGCACGTGCCCGGCCTGCGCCGAGTCCGAGCGGCCCAGTAGTTCGACGGCGTCGTCGAACGCGATCGGATCCCGCGCCGCAACCGCGGCGAGGGCATCGTTCGTGGCGTCGGCGATCTTTCGGACCTCGACGGGCCATTCGGCAGGCCAGGCGATGGGGACGCGACTCGGGGGAGTCGACGCCGGGGCAGGGGGAATCGACACGGGGGAGGAGTCGGTCATCACAGCAGTCTCTCACTCGGCTCCGACACGGTTCCTTTTACCTGTAACTGGTGTTTATACTAAAGCGCGCACTGTGGCATCGGCCACACCTGCGAACGTGGAGGAGGTGGCTCGATGAGCGAACGGAAGATCGTCGCATCGGATCCCGGTGAAGTGATGCTGCAAGCCAGAAACGTCAAGTTCGACTGGAGCGATCTGCCGATGCACTGGGTGCCGGGCGATCCGTACACCACGCACGTACTCAACGTGCTGCATCTACTGCTGCCCGCCGGCGAGCACTGGTTCGTCGACACGTTCAAGGAAGCCCTGCCGTACATCGACGACGAGAAGCTGCGCGACGACGTCATCGGCTTCATCGGCCAGGAAGCCGTGCACGCCGAGGCACACACCGGCGTCCTCGTGCATCTCCAGGCCAAAGGACTCGACCCGACTCCGTTCACCGACCAGATGGAGTGGGCCTTCGGCAAGGTCCTCGGCTCCGATTCGGTGACCAGCCTTCGATCGAAGAACAATCTGGTCGAGCGCTTGGCGCTGATCGCCGCGATCGAGCACGTGACGGCATTTCTCGGTGACTGGGTACTCAACGCCGACGGTCTCGACCGCGCGGGCATCCACCCCACCATGCTCGATCTGCTGCGCTGGCACGGTGCCGAAGAAGTCGAGCACCGATCGGTCGCCTACGACACGCTGCGATACTTCGACAAGCGCGAGGTTCGCCGATTGCGCACGTTCGTCGTGGTCGTGCCGTTGATGGCCTACATCTGGATGCGCGGGATCATCTTCCTGATGAAGAACGACCCGGAGCTGCAGTCGGCCCCGAAGTCCGTCCGCAAGCCGCGCTCGGCACTGTGGCGAAAATCGGTCCGCCGCGGCACCCTTCCCGCGCTGACGCACGTCGGTCGCAGCATGTCGCGCTACCTCAAGAAGTCGTATCACCCCAGCCAGGAAGGCTCCACAGCTCAGGCCGTCCGGTACCTGGCGTCCTCTCCGGCCGCTCAGGCTGCAGCGAGGTGAAGCTGTCTTCACGACGCGTTCCGCGGCTGCTCCCCAAGGATGCGCCGCCGGATCTGCGCGGGCGCGGACGTCCTGATCGCTCGATGCAGCTGCTCGGTACGTTTCTCAACGGCTACATGCAGGCGGCGGCCGGAGCGGAGTACAACGATGCCGTCGCCGGCCACAATCCCGATTCCGCGCTGAAATTGGTCGTCACCGAGCGCGAGATCGTCGCCGAGGACAACGACGTCGCCGCCCTCACCCTGGCGTCGCCGACGGGGGAGCAGTTGCCGATCTGGCATCCGGGTTGCCATCTCGACCTGCACTTGCCCTCGGGCCGCCGTCGGCAGTACTCACTGTGCGGCGATCCTTCCGACCGTAGTTGCTACCGCATCGCCGTACGCCGAATCCCCTCCGGCGCAGGTGGATCCATCGAGATGCACGGGCTGGAGCCAGGCACCGAGGTGACCGTCCGCGGTCCCCGCAACGGATTCCCTTTCGTCGGTGAGGGCAGCGCCCTGTTCGTCGCGGGTGGTATCGGCATCACTCCCATCATCGCGATGGTCAGAGCTGCGCGGATTCTCGGCATGGACTGGCAATTCGTGTACTGCGGTCGATCTCGCGACACGATGCCCTTCCTCGACGAGATCGAGAGCTGGGAGTCGGACCGCGTGTTCGTTCGCACCGACGACGTGCACGGCTACCCCACCGAGGGCGAATTACTCCAGCGCGCACCCGCGGGAGGTGCCGTCTACTGCTGTGGCCCCACCCCGATGCTCGACGCCGTCCGCCGCGATTTTCGCCAGTGCCCTTCCACCGCACTGCATTTCGAGCGTTTCGGCCCGCCACCCATTCTCGACGGCACTCCGTTCGAGGTGCAGCTGATCAGCACCGGTGCCGTGCTCGACGTCGCGGCCGATGCGTCGGTGTTGACGGCCGTCAAGGAACAGAAACCGAATATCGCGTACTCGTGCCAGCAGGGCTTCTGCGGTACCTGCAAGGTTCGGGTGCTGTCGGGTGAGCCCGAACATCTCGAATCTCGGCTGACTCCCGAAGAACAACGTGATCACATGCTCATCTGCGTCTCGCGTGCTCGTAGCGGGCGTCTCGTACTCGATCTATAGAACGGAAATACTGTTGAGCAGCAACGCGGTTCGAACGACGGTCGTCAACGAGGGAATCCGACTGGCGGTGTTCGAGAGCGGCAACCCCGACGGTGACCCCATCGTCCTCGTACACGGGTGGCCCGATACCCACGAGCTGTGGAGCCACATCGTGCCCCAGCTCGAGGACCGCTTCCGGGTGATCAGTTACGACTCCCGCGGTGCAGGCGAGAGCTCGGTTCCCGCCGAGCAGTCGGCGTACAAGTTGGCCCGTCTGGCCTCGGATTTCTACGCTGTCGCCGACGCCGTCAGCCCCGACGCCCCGGTTCACGTGCTCGCCCACGACTGGGGCGCCGTGGAGGTCTGGGAAGCCGCGGCTCAACCGCAGGCGAAGGACCGAATCCGCTCGTACACATCGATTTCGGGACCCAACCTCGATCACCTCGGCAAGTGGTCGCAGTCGCGGCTTCGCAAACCCACGCTCACCGGTATCAAGCAGGTGCTCGCCCAGGTCCGCGCGTCGTGGTACACCGTCACCTTCCATATCCCCGGGCTCTCCACGCTGCGGATCAAGCGGCAGTTCGCCAAGGGTTGGCCTGCGTTCCTCCAGGAGTTCTCGGGAGTCGACCCGAAGCTCGTCACTCAGAACCCCACGCTGTGGTCGGATGCCACCAACGGAACAAAGCTTTACCGCGCGAACATTCTTCCCATTCTGGGCAATCCACGGGATCGGTACATCGACATCCCGGTACACCTCATCGTCAACACCGAGGACGTCGCGGTGCGCCCGTACCACTACGACGACACCGACAAGTGGGTGAAAGATTTGACCCGCAACGACATTCCAGCCGGACACTGGTCGCCGATCTCCCATGCCGACGACATCGCTCGATTGACAAGGGAATTCATCGACTCGTTGGACACTCGAGCCGGTCAGGGGACCAATATCAGTTTGTGACGGGTGAGTGGTGCTCGCTTCCACGCGCTCGCCACCTCGGCCAGCGGGACGTTCTCGTACTCCACGGTGATCTCGCCGGCCGCGGCCCAGTCGGTCAGGGTTCGATAGGCCTGCGAGGTGGCATCGGGCCCGTAGTGCAGCGGCATGAAACCGACGACGGTCGCCCCGAGCGATCGAAGAAGCTGCGCCGGTAGAGTGATTTCGGCACCGGCTCGATCGCCGATCTGCACCAGACGAACGAGTCGGTTTCCTGCGCGCAGTGCCGCCGAAGCGACTGTGCTCCAGGTGTAATCGAGTACGACGTCCGCGCCGGAGGATGCCTGCCGAATGGCCGAGCCGAGCTCGTCCACGCTCTTGTCTCCGATGGTGACCGTCGCCGTGGCCCCGAGTTCGCGGGTGGATTCGAGTGCGACCTCGTCGCGCCCGACCACGGTGATCGATCCCGCCCCGAGCAGCTTCGCGGCTTGCACTGCCAGGCGTCCGACGACCCCGGTGCCACCGAGGATCACAACGCTCTCCCCTTCCTTCACTCGACCACCGTGGGTCAGTGGCATCAGCGCCGCAAGGCCGGCATTGCCCAGCGTCGCGGCGGTCGAGAAGTCCAGCCCGTCGGGTAGCTCGATGAGCGACGCCGTCGGTACCAACGCCTGCTGAGCCATCGAACCGTACGGCGGGACCGGCGGGCAGAAATAGACTCGGCGACCGTCCTGCGTGGTGCCCGCGCCTTCGATACCGCTGACGGTGGGCAGCGACCGCGGGCTGAGGTAATGGGTTCCTGCGGCGATGGCTATGTCGACGGCATTGAGCGTCGCCGCCGCCACGTCGACCACCTCCATGCCATCGGCCGGTACCGGATGCCCGTGGTCGGCGTATCTCGGTATCCCGAATTCGGTCAGAACTGCTGCCTTCACAACGACTCCTTCGACGAATGAGCATTCACTGAATCGCGATTCAGTGTGTATCGTGACGGCAGAGGTGTCAACAGGCAGGAAGCAGAGATGGCCGCCACAACACGGGCGCAACAGGCCGGACGAACCCGGGTCGAACTGGAGAACGCCGCCCGCGTCGTGTTCGCCCGGTCCGGATACCTGAACACCAAGATCGTCGACATCACCCGCGAAGCCGGACGAGCGGCAGGCTCGTTCTACAACCACTACTCCAGCAAGGAGGAGCTGCTGCTCGCCCTCGCCGAGCAGATCGGTGAGGACGCCGACGTCATCGTCGCTACTCAGGACCCGTCGGCGCGCGAGCACCCGACGATGCGTCCCCACGTGGAAGTGTTCTGGCAGTTGCTCACTCGGCACCGAGTGGTGATCGATGCCCTCCGCGATGCAGCTCTGGTCAATGCAGACTTCGCACTGCGAGTACAGCGATTCACGCAGGTTCAGTTCGAGCCGTGGGTCGTCCGCCTCGCGAATTTCGAGAAGGCAGGCGTCGAGCTACCGGCGTCCCCTGCCACCACCGCGATGCTGATCGGTGGTGCAGCAGAGAATTTCGCCCGGCTGTGGCAGGGCTCGCCCGACGACGGACTCGACGCTCTGGTGACGTTCGTCGATCGGGGGGTCTTCGGGCCTGCTCGGTGAGTCGGTGAATCGGTGAATCCGATCAGCGAGCCAGGTGCCCGCGCAGCGTCGACGCGGTGTAGTCGGATCGAAAGACGCCGCGCTGCTGCAGGATCGGGACCACATGGTCCACGAAGTCCTCGAGGGAGTCCGGATATCGCGGACACATCAGATTGAATCCGTCGGCACCACGGCCGATCCAGGACTGCATCTCGTCTGCAATCGATTCCGGTGTGCCGATCATCGTGGCGTGGCCTCCGCCGGCCGCGAGGGTACCGAGCAATTCCCGCACGGTGGGAGCGTCCTTCTCGACGATCCGCAGGATTGTCTCGTAGCGGCCCTGCGGTCCGGTGAACTCCGATGCCGGCGGCAGGTTCGGTACCGGAGCATCGAGTTCCCAAGCAGCGCAGTCCTGCCCGGTGAACGTCGACAGCATCGCCAACGACTGCTCGGTGGGGAGCAGCCGATCCAGTTCCGCTTTCTTTCGGCGGGCTTCTTCCATGGTCGAGCCGATATAGGTCACCAGACCCGGCATGATCCCCACCGCCGCGCTGTCGCGACCCGCATGGCGGATTCGCGTCTTCACGTCCCCGTAATAGCTTTGCGCTGCAACGAGATCGTAGGCAACGGCATAGATCGCCTCGGCGTACTTCGCGGCCAGATCCCGGCCCGGCCCCGACGCGCCGGCCTGAAACAGCACTGGCCGACCCTGCGGCGAGCGCGGCACCGTCAGCGGGCCGTCGACCCGAAAATGTTTGCCGTCGTGGTCGATCGAGTGGACCTTGGCCGGATCGGCGTAGTGTCCGCTTCGATCGAGCGTCAACGCGTCGGCATCCCACGAATCCCACAGCGCCAGAGCCGTATCGACGAACTCCTCGGCGCGGGCATATCGCTCCTCGCGAGCCGGGATGACGCCCATCCCGTGGTTGCGTGCTTCGGCGTCGAACATGGAGGTGACGACGTTCCAACCGGCACGGCCGCCGCTGATGTGATCGAGCGACGCCAACATGCGTGCAGCGTGGAACGGCGTGTAGAACGTCGACGAGACCGTGGTGACGAGGCCGATGTGCGTGGTGGCCCGCGCCATCGCGGACAGCGCGGTGATCGGTTCGAGGAACCAGGTGCCTGCCCCGGCGGGGTCACGCACCGAATGACCGTCGGCGAAGAACACCGCATCGAACTTGCCGCGCTCGGCCAGCTGCGCGAGTTCCTCGTAGTACGCGATGTCGCCGAGGTCCTCGACGCGCGAATCGGGGTGACGCCACGCCGCGCTGTGGTGGCCGCAACCGTAGAGAAAAGCGTTGAGGTGCATGTCAGTCCTTGACCAGGCCGCCGTCGACGACGAGATTCTGGCCGGTCACCGACCGCGCCCACGGCGAGGCGAAGAACAGCAGAGCGTCGGCGAATTCCTCGGGGGTGGTGACGCGTTGCAGCGGGGTCGAGGCGGCGATGAAGTCGAACACCTCGGCCGGGGTCGCGGAGCTGGCGTCGGTGGTGCGGAGCAGTCCACCCGAGACCATGTTGACGGTGATGTTGTCTGCGCCCAGATCGGCGGACAGAGTGCGGGTCAGCGAGAGCAGCGCCGCCTTGGAGGCCGTGTAGTCGTGGTACGGGACCACCGGATTCTGGAACAAATTGGTGCCCACGTTGATGATTCGTCCGAACCCCGCCTCGCGCATGCCCGGCAGTGCAGCCTGGGTGGTCAACAACGCCGCGCGGACGCTGCCCCGCAGTTGCGCGTCGAATCGCTCCCAGGTGATCGTGTCGGCTTTGGGCCGTGCGTCTCCGTCGAACGAGAAATCGGCCAGCGCGTTGTTGACAACGGTGGTGATCGGGGTGCCGAAATGCTCACGCGCAGTATCGAACAGCGCGGCCACCGCGGGGTCGTCGGTGACATCACCCTGGACCGCGATCGCGTTCTCACCGAGTCGGTTCGCCAGCGCTTCGGCGGCATCTTTGCTGTTGCGGTAGTCGATCACCACTCGGGCACCCTGACCGGCGAACGCCGCGGCGATCGCTGCTCCCAGTCCGCGTCCACCGCCGGTGACCAACACTGTCTGCTCGTCGAATCTCATGCGCCTCGCCTCTCGTTCGAGGTCGGGACCGTCACGAGGGGACAGGAATACCGCAACGCCACGACATTCCCTTCGCTGGTCCTAACCAGATCAGGTTCGACGGGTGTGTTCTCAGCCCTGACGGGCACCCCGTGTCGCGGTCGACTGTACCTGTAGCGGTTTCTCGCCGTGTCTTGTTTTCACGCTAGAGAGACGAATGGAACCGAATGCAGGCGTTCAGCCGATCACGGCCCAGCCGTGCGGCGGGACGCTCACCCGCCCGTCGTGCAGATCCGCTTCGCCTGCGAGCACCTCGTCGCCTTGAACCGGGTAGTCGATGGCGTCGTCACCGAGGTTGAGCGCGACCGTCAGCGATTCGGCGTCGGCGTGCGCGCGATAGAGCAGTGCGGTGTTGGTGAGTTCGAGCGTCTCGGTGCGCGCGGAGTACAGCCACGGATTGCGACGCCGAAGTGCGATCAGCTCCTGATGCACTCGATACACCGGCCAACCGTACGGAGCGAGACTCTCGGACGTGTCGGGGTATTCCGGACGCACCTCGTCGTCACCGCCGACCCGATCCTCCTTGATGCCGCGGAAAGCCTGCTCGTCGCCGTAGTAGATCATCGGCATACCGCCCACGGTGAACAGAACCACCAACGCGTGCAGCAGATGTCGCTCGTCCTCGATGACGCTGGCGATGCGATTGACGTCGTGATTACCGACGAACGTGGCGGGCACGAATGCGTCGAGCCAACCGTTGTGACGCTCCAAGGCATGCGAGAGCTCGAAGAAATTCTTCTCGCTCAGGCCACTCCAGATCGCCTTCCACAGTTCGTATTGCGTCACCGAGTCCAACGTCGAGGCCGAGACGATCCGGTCGTAGTCACCGTGGATGACTTCGCCCAGAAAGTATGCGTCCGAATGCTTCTCGCGCACCTTCGGCAGCACCGCAGCCCAGAAGCGCGGCGGTACCGCATAGGCCGCGTCGAGCCGCCAGGCGTCGACGCCGCGTTCGAGCCAATGCGACAGCACGTCCACGACGTACTGCTGCACATGCGGGCTCTCGTGGTTGAGCGCCACCAGTTCGTCGTGGCCCTCGAAGTTGCGATGCGTCGGCTCCTCACCGGACCACTCGAGGTGGAACCACCCCGCGGCCTCGGAGTCCGGGCCCTCGGCCAGGGCCTGACGGAACTTCGAAAAGCTTTGTGCGACATGGTTGAAGACGCCGTCGAACATCACCTTCAGGCCTCGACCGTGCGCCGCCGCGATCAGGGAGTCGATGTCCTCGTCTGTGCCGAGCCGACCGTCGACATGGTAGAAGTCGACCGTGTCGTAGCCGTGCTTCTCCGACTCGAAGATCGGCCCCAGGGCGATACCCGAGGCCCCGAGCTCGAGGGCGTAGTCGAGCCACTTCTCGATTCTGTTGAGCCGGTGCAGATCCGATTGGGATTCACCGTCCCACCCGTGCACCGGAGCGCCGGTGAAGCCGAGCGGGTACAGGTGCCACCAGATGGCGTGCTTCGTCCACTCCATCAGGACGCCTCGATCGAATCGCGACCGAGCTCGCCCGCACCGGTATGGCCGGACAGGCTGGTCACCAAGTCGAATTCGGCGAGCAAACAACGTAATACGTGAGCGACACCCTCTTGCCCACCGAGCGCCAGGCCGTAGAGGAACGGGCGGCCGAGTAGAACCGCATCGGCTCCGAGGGCAAGGGCCTTGGCCATGTCGGCTCCGGTGCGTACTCCGGAGTCGAACAGTATCGTCAGTTCGTCACCGACCGCATCGACGATAGACGGCAGTGCGTCGAGAGACGGCCTGGCACCGTCGATCTGACGGCCGCCGTGGTTGGAGACGACGATGCCGTCGACTCCGTGGGCCGCGGCCTCCCGGGCGTCGCCGACGGTGCAGATTCCCTTGAGCACGATCGGCCCACTCCAGTGTTCGCGCAGGAACGCCAGGTTCTTCCACGACAGACCGGGGTTGGGGAACATCTGTGCCCAATGCATCGCGGCGGCAACGGGATTCTCCTCGACCGACTGTCCTAGTCCGGCCTGGAACGCCGGATCGCTCAGGTAGTTCTCGATGCCGAGGTTGGCCAGGAACGGCAGGTAGCCGCGGTCCAGATCGGCAGGCCGCCAGCCCAGCAGCGTCATGTCGAGCGTCAGTACCAGCGCGCTGAATCCGGAATCCTTCGCGCGCTGCAGGAAGCTCAGCAACACCGACTCGTCCGTCGGCCAGTAGAGCTGATACCAGCGCGGAGCGTCGCCACCCGCCTCGGCGATCTGCTCGAACGAGTGCGAGGCTTGCGTCGAATGTATGTACGGCACACCGAGTTCCGCGGCAGCGCGGACGGTGGCGAGCTCCCCCTCGGGGTGCGCGAGAGTCTGAATGCCCACGGGAGCGATCATGAGCGGTGCAGGCATGTCGGTGCCGAGCACGGTGCACGCGTGGTCACGGGCAGCCGCGCTGCGCAGCATCCGCGGCGTGATGGCCCAACGGTCGAAGGCAGCCCGGTTCGCACGAGCCGTCGAGCCGCTGCCCGCGCTGGCGACAATGTAACCGAGGGCCTCGGGCGAGAGCGTCTCGGCAGCCTGGTCCTCCAGCCTCGCCAGGTTGGTGGTGATCGACGGTGTCTGCTGCGCGAACATCCCGGCGGCGTAGATGCCGAGTTGGTGATCGCTGAAGTTGCTGGGCCTGGCCTCGGTCATCGTTCGACCCTACCGGGGCACCGCCGAGGATCGGGCGAGAAATGCGTCGAGCAGAGCCGAGCAACGCACCCGAGCTGCAGGTTCGGCGTCCGCGATGGCTCGGCGGATCTCGTGCACATCCACCGCATGTTCGACGCCGTCGCGGTCCCACGCCGCGGCCCACGCGTCGTAGGTGTCGAGGTCGATCTCGGGGTGGAACTGCAATCCGAGGTGCGGCCCGAGTACGAAGGCCTGCTGCGCGGCTTCGTTGCGGGCGATCACTGTGGCCTGCGGGGGAGCGGTGAATGTGTCGCCGTGGAACTCCATCCACGGTCCGGGGGCGATGAGCTCGGGCTCGGACGTCTCGACGTCGACGAATCCGTACTCGGGATGCTCGGATTTGCGAACGGTGCCGCCGAGTACCCGAGCGAGCAACTGTCCGCCGAAGCAGACACCCAGGATCGGGACTCCTGTGTCGATCGCCTCCCGGACGTACGCGATCTCCGGCGCGAGCCAGGCCAGCGTGTCGTCGTACGCGGCGTCGGGCGAGCCCATGACGACCAGCACCTGTGCGCCGAACAGTGGCGGCGGCGCGAGGTCGGGGCTGTGGTCGAAGGAGTGCACGTCCAACTGGAAACCCCTGGTGCGTAACTCGGCGTCGAGAGTACCGATGTCGCGTCGCGCGAGAGCCGGGTCCTGATCGTGGACGAGCACTACGGCGCGCGGGTCGTTCGTGTGTGTCACAGGGCTCCTTTACGGTGTTCGTGCACACCGTACGACAGACTGGATCCGATGCCACCTCGTAGACGCACAGCCCGATCCACCACTGCCCGCACCGTCAAAGCCGGGCAGAGCAGTGCTGCGCGAAAGTTCGCGGCCGCCAAGAACGGTGAGCCTGCACCGAAAAAAGCTGCCCCGAAGAAGGCCGCGCCACGCAAGCGCGCAGCGCCGCGCAAGACGTCGCCTCGCAAGACTGCTGCCCCCGATCTGCGGGTGCCCGATCCCGGTGAGCGCGTCTGGGTGCTGGACGTGCCGTTCGAGGATCGGTCGGCGGCGGGCGCTGCCGGGGCGCGCTGGTATCCCGGACCGCGGGTGTTCGCGTACTACGGCACCGAGTTGCCCGAGTATCTGCAGCCGTACGAGGCGATGCCGTACAGCCTGCAACGGTGGCTCGAGGACGATGCCAACGAGAACTGGCGAGACGAGGTGGTGCGGGAGCGCGCGATGCAGCCGCGTGAGACCCAACTCGAATCCGTTCGACGCCATCTCGCCGCCCTCGACGCGGGATTCCCGTACTTCGCGCAGATGGATTCGACGGGTCTGGGCAAGACGTTGGCGGTGTGCGAAGCCGTTCGGCAGATGTCGGCGGCCGAGATCGGCACGGTGCTGGTGGTCGCACCCAAGGGCGCGCTGCCGGGATGGCGGCGCACCATTGCAGACAGCGAGGCCGATATCGAGCCCTCCGAGCGCAAGCGCTGGCTGCTGATCACGTACCAGTCGACGAAGAAGCTCCTGTCCGTTCCGCCCGAGACCGACCTGGGCAAACGTAAACGGACACAGAACAAGCGGACCATCTCGCTCGGCGAGCTTCGATTCGACATCGACGTGGTGATCGCCGACGAATCGCATGCGCTGATGAACATCGAATCGCAGCAGTCGCAGATCCTCTGGCGATATCAGCAGGCAGCGCGCTCGGTGGTGTGGATGTCTGCCACGCCCGGTTATCAGCCCCTGCACTTCGCGTACATGGCTCGTGCGGTCGAGCGAAGCCGTGGGGTCGAGATCCTCGGCGACGAGGAGTATCTCGGCTACGCGGTGACGATGAAGTGGGCCGAGTTCCTCATCGAGTCGGGGTTCGCCGTCAAGGCAGGCAAGGCGACGACGGGATTGACGACGTGGCGGTGGGAGCCCGAGGACGCGGCCCGACGCGCCCGCGATATTGCGTCCGTACATGGGTGGCTGTCGGGAGGTGCTGTGCCGTGGTCGATTTCGCGTCCCTCGCCACCGACCCCACGCGAGCCGCTCGGCCAGGAACTCACCGCCGCGCAGAAGCGGCTGTACAACTCGGCGTGGGTGGACTACCGCAAGGAAGTCGGGCTACCGATCTGGAAGGCCGTCGGCGGCAAGCGCGTGCTGCAGAAGAACCCGAGCACCCGCGCCGCGACCCTGCGATTCCGCCAGAAGTGTTCGTACCTACGCATTCCCGCGTCCGCCGACCAGGTACGCACCTGGGTCAAGGCCGGCAACCAGGTGTTCGTCTCGATGTTCTACCGCGAGTCGGTCGCGGCGTTGGCGCAGACGCTTCGGGACGAGGGCCTCGAGGTCGCGGTCGTCGACGGGAGTATGAGCAGCCCGGATCAGGAGGCGTCGATCAGACGCTTTCAAACCGGTGACGCGTCGGTCATCGTCTCGACCACCACCAGTGCGATCAATTTGCACACCAACGAATTACTGCTCCCGGAGGGCACGGTCTCCACCCTCGCACCACGCGTGACGCTGATTCACGATCCACGGTGGACGCCCATCGACATTCGGCAGATCGAGGGCAGGGCCAACCGAATAGACAAGGACCACAACCACACGACGTCGACATGCTATTACGGCTACGCCGAGGGCACGGTCGAAGAAGAGATGGTGCTCACCGGTATCGAACGTATCGCTGACCTGGGATCGATCGTCGGGCAGGCGGATCTCATCGACCCCGAGGCGTTTCTCGCTGCGAAAGTGGACGCCGGAAAATAGCGACAATTGTGAGCGATCGTCCACGCGCCCGAGTAGGTTCGGTCCCATCGGCAATTCGTCGATAGCGGGCTCACAGTGGCACCAGGAGTAGTCATGATCGTTCTCGGAATCATCCTCGCCCTCATCGGCTATTTCGCCGGTATCTCGATCTTGACGACCATCGGCATCATTCTCGTGGTCGTCGGCGCGGTTCTGACGTTGCTCGGTTCGATGGGGCGCGCAGTCGGTGGCCGCAAGACGTGGTTTTGACCTACGAGTTAGAACACACGTTCGATTTCTGTTAGTCTGAGCGGGCCCCCGAAGTTGGCGATGCGGCCAGCGGAGCCACTTCGGGCGGTCCATATCGGACGGTAGACAGTGTCGAAGGCGGTTGCGCGCGATGGCATCCGACGAGCGCGACACCGACCCGGTTGCCGGATCGCTCTATCGCGTCGGCGATCGGTGGGCGGAACGAGCGCCTTCTCGCTGCACCAACGGCCATCCACTCGTCGCCGGTTCGGTGTTGGTGGGTTCACGTGCCTGTTCGTGCGACCGAGGACATCACCGCACCCATCAGTGCGAACGCTGTGGCGTAGTGCTGTTCACACCGGAGCTACGCAACTCGTGCAGTGACGCCAGCTTCGATTCCCGCGCTGCGCGAACACAGTCGCCCGTCGTGGACAATCGACGGCATGAACAACAGTGAGCCCGTCGTCGATCTGGGTCAACTGAGACAAGATTTCACACGATTCATGATGAGCTACAAGTTCGGGATCGACGAGCTGATCACGAAGATCAACATCTTGAAGCAGGAATTCACCCACATTCACCGGTACAGCCCCATCGAGCACGTCTCGTCGAGGTTGAAGACTCCGGAGAGCATTTTCGAGAAGGCGCAGCGGAAGAAGTGCGCGCTGACTCTCGATGCGATTCGCGAGAACATCTTCGACGTCGCCGGAGTGCGCATCACCTGCAGCTTCATCTCCGACACCTATCGCATCGCCGACATGCTCAGCAGTCAGAGCGACGTGCGCGTCGTCGAGATCAAGGACTACATCGCGAACCCGAAAGCCAACGGCTACAAGAGCTTGCATCTGATCGTCGAGATTCCGGTGTTCATGTCCGATCGCGTCCAGCCGGTCCTCGTCGAACTGCAGATCAGAACCATCGCAATGGATTTCTGGGCGAGCCTCGAGCACAAGATCTTCTACAAGTATCGCGGGCAGATTCCGGAGACCCTGTTGGCGGAGCTGACCGAGGCGGCCGAGAGCGCCAACAAGCTCGACGAGAAGATGGAAAGCCTGCACGACGAGGTGGTCGAGCTGGGCGGCGAGGCGGAGAACTCCATCGCTCTCGGCGCGCTGCCTCCCATGGCTCTGCCTCCCGAGTTGCTGCACATGCTGCTCACGGCGCAG
>NZ_LVCU01000146.1:0-1274 GCF_001647185.1 Rhodococcus sp. EPR-147 | reverse complement strand
CGTATGCGCTAGCCGATGTGGACCGGAGTGTCCCCGACGGGCAGGTCGTCCTTCTTGGCACGGACCAGCACCAGCACGACCGGGCACACCAACGCGACCAGGATCGCGGCGGTTCCGAAGGCCCACGCGTAGCCCGACACCTCGGCTGCGAAAGCGTGATCGATGGTGGCGAGCACGAAGTTGCGGATCGGTTCCGGTAGCGCGGCCAGCATCTCGTCGCTGGGGATTTCCTGGCCGGCAAGAGCATCCGCAGGAACTCCTGCGGGCGGCGTCGGTGCCGGGTTCTCGGCCAGGAACGTCGTCTTGGACGAGGTGTACACCGTGGTGAACACCGCTGCGCCGAGTGCGCCGCCGACCTGAAGCGTGGCGTTGATCAGCGCGGATGCAGCACCCGCATCGTGATCGGGGACGCCGATGAGAGCGACGTTCTGCATCGGCACCATCAGCAGGCCGAGACCGAGCCCGAGCAGTACGACTCCGGGGAGCACGTGCGTCCAGTACGAGGTGTCGACGCCGATCTGCGTGAGCAGCAGCAGGCCGATCGCCGAGACGACAGGGCCGACAGCCATCATCGGCTTGGGACCGATCTTGGGCACGAGCGCCGAGGCGATCGCGGCGGTGATCAGAATTCCGCCGGTCATGGGCAGTGACGCAACACCTGCGATGACCGGGCTCATCTGGAGCACTATCTGGAAGTAGAAGGTCAGATACAACGTGCCACCGAGTAGTGCTGCACCGATGACGGCGGACCCGATGTATGCGGCACCGCGGTCTCGGTCGAGCAGAACGCTCAGGGGGAGCAGCGGGTTGGCGGACTTGGATTCGACCACGACGAACGCGGCGAGCAGCGCGAGGCCGAGAGCGATGAAGGAGATGGTGGGTACCGTCGCCCAGCCGTCCTCGGCTTCGGTGAAGCCGTAGACCAGCGAGGCCAGTCCGAGTGCGACGAGGATCGCTCCGGGCAGGTCGTAGCGGGTGTCGCCGTGTGCCTTGCTCTCCTTGACCAGCGGGACTGCGGCGGCGATGGCAATGATGGCGACGGGGATGTTGACGAGCAGGCACCAGCGCCAGTTCGCGTACTCGGTGAGCACTCCGCCGAGGAGCAGTCCGACGGCTGCGCCGCCACCGGCGATCGCGCCGAACACGCCGAATGCCTTGGCGCGCTCCTTGGTGTCGGTGAACGTGACCGTCAGAATAGCCAGCGCTGCGGGTGCGAGCAGTGCCGCGAAGACGCCCTGACCTGCGCGTGCGATGAACAGCTGCCAGCCCTCCTG
>NZ_LVCU01000145.1:0-9602 GCF_001647185.1 Rhodococcus sp. EPR-147 | reverse complement strand
CACCGAGCAGCAGCAGCGCGCCGAACGCCAGCGCGTATGCGGTGATCACCCAGGTGCGGCTGGTGTCGCTGATGCCGAGATCGATCTGCGCCTGCGGCAGGGCGATGTTGACGATGGTGCCGTCCAACACGATCGTGAGCTGCGTGATGGCGACGATGCAGAGCACCAACCAGCGGCGTTCGTAATTCGGATTCTCGGCCAGCGCCCCGTGTTCGGAGACCTGCGACATGTTTCTACCCCACTCGTACTCGTTGATTCTCTGGGCACGAAAAATGTCCCGACCGAAAAGGTAAGCGACGATGGACCGCCTGTCAAACGAACTAGTTGGTTGGCGGTAGGGTGGCCGCCATGAAGCCTGACGCAAGCGCCACCCGCGCCCGCATCGTCGTCGCTGCCCGCGCAGAATTCTCCGAGCACGGCCTGGCCGGCGCACGGGTCGACCGCATCGCGGTCTCGGCCAAGGCGAGCAAGGAACGCCTGTACGCATACTTCGGAGACAAGGAAGCACTGTTCCGGGCCGTCGTGGAAGACGGATTCGCGCGCTTCCTGGAGTCCGTTCCCTTCACCGTCGACGATCTCGGGGGATACGCCGCGCGCGAATATCTGCACCTCGCCGCGAATCCCCAGGAGCACCGACTGCTGCTGTGGACGCAACTTCAAGGCGGCACGGCGGTCGCCGGTGCCGACGACATCCATGCGGTGATCGCCGAGCGGCGAAACGCCATGGCGGCCGCACAGCAGGCCGGACTGATCTCCGACGCCTTCACCGTCGACGACCTGTTCACCATGATCTTCGGCATCACCTCCGCCTGGATGACCGCGCCCGGCAGCGACTGCGGACCCGTCGACGACGCCGAACACCAGCGCCGGGCGTCGAAAATCGAAGCAGCGGTCCGGCGACTCTGCACTCCGTAGCATTGTCTATCGATATCTAGCTTCGAGTGAAGAGTGACGAATAGTGGGGTAGCGGGCCGATTTTCCCGCAAACGCGCGCGCGTTCGCCATACGCGCGCGAATTCGACACCGATCCGTTGACGATTCCGAACGCGTCTGACAATTCCGCGCGCATCTGTTCCCTACGCGCACCTTGCCGACTCACGCGAGCCCGCGGGCCGCCAGAATCGACGCTTCACGGTCCGCCGAGAGCCCGACCCCTGGTCGCTCACTCCTCATCGGCGATCGACCTGTCAGCGATTGCAGCCACGTCCACGTGTCCGCGACGGTCTCCTGAATCGGTCGCGTCCGAAGACCCGCGGCGAATGCCTTCGATACGTCGGATGCATGCAGCGAATCATGATCCGCGCCCGGCGGAATCCAGATCGGGAGCTCCGTCCACGGCTGCACACCTGCAGTGCGAAGCACGTCCGGCTCCACCCAGCACAAGCGTGCGTCGGACCGGGTGGCGGCGATGCAGCACTGCAGAAGCTCGCCGATCGTGGCGTGACCCGGCCGACTCACCACGTCGAATGCCCCGCCGAGACCCCGGGCGGCAGCGTCCAGACTCCAAGCGACCAGATCACGGGCATCGATGTACTGCAGTGCCAGATCGACCGGACCGGGCGCAAGCACATCCCCGGCGGGCTCGATTCTGTTCAGCCACCAGGGAAGTCGACCGATATTTTCGTAGGGTCCCAGGATCAGACCGGCACGAACCAGCAACGCATCAGTTCCGAAGCCGGCGACTACGGCCTGCTCGCCGCCGAGCTTGCATCGCGCATAGTCCTCGCCAGACCCCTGCACCGTCGGCCAGGCCTCGGTAGCTCCCGCTTGCGGGGCGTCGTACACCGAACGGCTGGAGACATACACGTAACCACCGACTCGACCGGCGAGCAGCGCCGCCGACTGCGCCACCACGTCCGGCTCCCACGACCAGGTATCGAAGACTATGTCCCAGTTACCTTCTCGGATCTCATTCAGTCCGTCGGGCGAGCGCCTGTCTCCCCGAAGTTGTGTGACACGAGGATCCGACGCGGTTGTGCCGCGATTGAGTACCGTGACGTCCCACTGCAGATCGAGAGCATGTTCGACGGCAGTTCGCCCCACGAAGTCGCTGCCACCGAGGACCAATAACTTCATGAATCCAGTGTGCCGGTGAGCAGTCCGTCCGTTCTGCCGAACGCCCGGTTCGGATCTCTGCTGACAGCAGAGCGGCTCGGGTTACACAGGAAGCTTGCTGTGTCCCGTCTCCTTGATGGTCAGTACCGTCGCTACACCGATGACGCACACGCCCATGACCCAGTACGCCGGTGACATGGCATTGCCGGTCGATTCGACCAATTGTGCTGCAACGTAGGGGGCAGTTCCGCCTGCCGCGATCGTTCCGATGTTGAAGCCCAACGACACTCCGGTGTAGCGAACCGCCCGAGGGAAGAGTTCGGTGAACAGCGGGAAAGCCGGGACCTGCACCACACCGTTGAGCACCATGTAGACGAAGTAGACGACGCCGACGACGAGAATGCTCGACGTGGCACCGAGAATCATGAACACCGGCAGCGCAATGATCACGTAGGCCACATAGCCGAACAGCAGCACCGGTTTGCGGCCGAACCTGTCGGTGAGCATCCCACTCAGCGGGAATGTGGCGCAGGCCAATGCAATTGCCACAGCCGACGTCCAGTACACCGAATCTTTCGAGAAGCCGAGGTCGTTGATCAGATACACGCTGAAGTAGGTCAGTCCGATGTACCCGGATCCGTTCATGGCGATCGCAATGCCGACGACGCGGAGCACAGACCACGGTTGCTTCTTCACCACGTCGCTCAACGGGCTCTTGGCGACCTCGTTCTTGGCTGCCATTTCCTCGAACTCAGGGCTGTCCTCGAGCTTGAGCCGCACACGGAGGCATACGAAGGCCAGGGGCAGTGCCAGCAGGAACGGGATGCGCCATCCCCACGACGACATTTGTTCGTCGGTCGTGATCAGAGCCACGAGCCCGACGACGGCTGCGGCGACCGCGAAGCCGAGAGTCGATCCCACCGGCGTGAAGGACCCGAAGAATCCTCGACGGTTCGGCGGTGCCGACTCGGCGATGTAGGTTGCGGCACCGCCGATCTCACCACCTGCCGAGAATCCCTGGGCGAGCCTGATGATGACCAGCAGAACGGGGGCCAGCACACCGACACTCGAGTGCGTCGGCAGCAGTCCGAGAATGCCGCAGGCAACACCCATGCACACCACGGTGATGACGAGGGCGTGCCGACGACCCTTGCGGTCTCCGAGCCGACCGAAGAAGATTCCGCCGAGCGGACGGGCGACATAGGCGACGCCGAACACGGCCAGGGTCGCGAGAATCGACACGCCTGGGCTGGTGGATGGGAAGAACAGCGGTGCGATGATGACGGCGAGGAAGCCGTAGACCGCGAAGTCGTAGTACTCGATGAGCGTACCGACACCTCCGGCCAGCGCAGCTCGACGCGCGGTCGTGGTGTCCGCCTTGGGCGGTGCAACTCCTGCGCGGGAGTGTTCGGTGTTCGTCATCGCGCTGATCCTTCTGTGAGTGGTTGCTTGCTTCGGTGTTCGGAGAGAAGAAGTTCGTACGAACCGCCCGCTTCGATGACGGCGACGGTTCGGGCATTCGGTGGATGGCCGGTGATCGTGGTGCCGTCCTGCTTCGACACCTCGGCCCGACGCCAGTCGAGTCTGACATCGTCGCCGACGGCCACCGCGTCGGATATCCCGGGAACGGTGATCAGGGGCATACCGTTGAAGGTCTCTCCACGCCAGAATCCAGGTGAGAACGATTCCGCCACAACGGCACTGATGCCCAGGTTGCGCAGCGCGACCATCGGCGGATAGTGCGGATGTCCGTAGCCGAAGTTCCGCCCACCGACGATGACGTCTCCGGGTCGAACTCGATCGACGAATGCCGGGTCGTACGCCGCCATGCAGACCGACCTCAAATGATCGGGGTCGTAGGACTTGATGTTCGCAACGCCCACGACCAGGTCGATATCGAAGTCGTCACCGAATATCCACGCGACCGCACCGTCGATGACGTCGGGCGGGGGCGGGTAGGCGCTCACGACCCCACCTGCGCGATCGTCCCGGCGAGGGCGCTGGCCGCGACGGTGAAGGGCGAACCCATGTAGATGTTGGCGTCGGAGCTACCCATTCGCCCGGAGATGTTGAGCACCCCGGTGGAAATGCAGTTCTCGCCGGCCGCGAGGGGCTTCTGGTATCCGAAGCAGAAGTCGCAGCTCGACACCGCGATGTGTGCACCAGCTGACCGCAGGATGTCCAGCAGCCCTTCGCTTTCGGCTTGATCGTGCACCTTCTGGGAGGTCGGTACCACGTTCAACTCGACGCCGGGGGCGACAGTCCGCCCGTCGAGCACCAGTGCAGCAGCGCGCAGGTCCTCGATGCGGCCGCTGGCACAGGATCCGATGAACGCCTTCGTGATCGGGATTCCGGCCAGATCGGCAGCGGTGTGCGTGTTGGCTGCGCGAGCCGAACCGGGTTGCACCACCTGCGGAACGATTGTCGACAGGTCGATGGTGTGGCGGGCGGCGTAGGCGGCACCCTCGTCGGGGAGCACGGGGTTGAACGCCTGCCGGGCGACGTCGTGGGCGTAGGCGAGCGACAGTTCGTCGGGTTCGAAGATCGCCGAGACTGCGCCGGTGAACATCGCCATTCCGCACAAACCCTGGCGGTGGTCGATCTTCATGGACCGCGCTCCGGGACCACCGAACTCCATCACCTGGTGGGCACACCCGTCGGCACCGACCAGATCGATGATCGTGTGAACGAGATCGCGACTGTCGACGCCGGCACCGAACTCACCCACGAGGTCGAACCGTGTGGTGGCCGGGATGTCGACGTACAGCTGTCCCGTCACCCAGGCCTCGATCAGATCGCGCCTGATGCCCCATCCGAGAGCACCGAAGGCACCGATTCCGCTGATGTGCCCGTCGAAGTGGACGAGAAAGTCTCCTGGCGTCGCGAGTCCGAGTTCGGCAGTGAGCTGGTGGCCGATGCCTCGGCCCTCGTGCAGCTCGATGCCGTAGAACTCGCACCAGTCTCGCGTGACCTGATGTACCTCTTGCTCTTTGGCGTTCTTTTTGGTGAGCATGTGGTCGATGAAGACGACGTAGCGAGATGGGTCCTCGAGTTCGGTGATGCCGAAGTCCTCGCGCATCTGCCGGAACATCACGTCGGTGTAACCGGGGAAATCGTAGGCAATCATGCGAGCGGGCCGGACGGCGTGGTTCTCCCCGGCGTGCACCACATCGGCATCACAGGTTCGGCCGAGGATCTTCTCGACCATCGTCAGTGCGTCGGAACTCATACCGATCACGCCTTCGCGTCGACGGGCAGGTACTTGCGTTGCGCTGCCTCGACTTCCGGAAAGCCGATGAGATCGACGAACTCGTGGTGCTGCAACGCGTCGGCGCTCACGTCGGCCGGCGCTTCGCCGCCGGCCAGTCGGCGCAGAGCCTCACGAGCGGCTCCGGTGGCGGCCATCAACACCTGTGTGGGCAGGAGAGCGAGTCGAACGCCGATCTGCTGCAACACCTCCGGGGTGAACTCGCGCTCCGTCCACGTCGACGCGGTCAACGTCGCCATGAGGGGGACGCCCACCTCGTCGTGACAGCGAGCCCACTCGTCGGCGGTCTCGAAGGTCTTCGTGACCGGCATGATCATGTCGGCACCCGCGTCGACGTACGCGGTGGCGCGTCGGATTGCGTCGTCGCCACGAGCATCGGTGCGGGCAATCATCAGGACGTGCTCCGGCAGCGAATCCCGGACGGCTCGAACCTTGCCCGACGCTTCCTCGATGCTGATGAGGTCCACCGGCTCGCCAACGCAGATCGGGCACTTCTTGGGTGAGAGCTGGTCTTCCATGAAGACGCCCTGCACGCCCGCGGCAGCGAATCGGCCCGCGGTCCGCGCCGCGTTGACGGCGTTGCCGTAGCCGGTGTCGATGTCCGCGACGAGCGGGAGGGAGGACGCTTCGCCGATCGTGCGCACCGCCTGGAGGTTCTCGGTCATCGTGTAGAGCTCCGCGTCGGGCAGCCCGAGGGCCGCCGACACGGCGAAGCCGGATGCACACAGGGCCGAGAACCCGGCCTGTTCGGCCAGCTTCGCCGTCAGGCCGTCCCACACGCCCGGGGCGTACACGAGGCCCTGTTCGGTCAGATCTTTGAGTGTCGCGGTCATGAGCACCATCCATTTCGTATTGCGGAACGCATTCCGAAACTAGAGTGGTGGCGATCACAAGTCAAGGGGGGTTCGTAGGATGGCGGCAGCACTTCCCAGTCCGATCGAAGGATCACACGTGGCATCGCCCACCGAGTCCGACGACCACGCCGGCCGCGACATCGTGGGCGCGGTGGTCAAGGCCTGCACGCTGCTCGATCATTTCGATACGACGCACCCCGTGTGGACGCTCAACGAGCTGACGACGGCAAGTCGAATGAACAAGACGACAGTGCACAGACTGATGACCACACTGATCCACGCCGGCTGGGTGGACCGGACGGCCGAGGGCTCGTATCGAATCGGCATGCCCGTGTTCGAGATCGGGTCGTCGGCATTGACCCAACTCGACATCCGCGGTGCGGCACAACCGTACCTGTCGGAGATTGCGGAAAAGTTCGGCGACACTGCGTATCTCATGGTTCCCGCAGACGAGGGAGCCGTGTGCATCGATCGCCATGAAGGGAGCAATCCCCTTGTGGTCGCGGGTATTTCCATCGGTTCGGTTCTCCCGTATCACGCCACCGCAGGCCCGATGGCCATGCTGGCGTTCTCAGCTCGGATTCGCGACCGCTGGCTCACCCAGGATCTACCTGCCTTCACGGATCGAACACCGACGGTGCCGGACGAGTTGCTGGCACGCCTCGAACAGATCCGATCGAAGGGGTACGCACTGAGCAATTCGGACTACCTCACCGGCGTCGCGGCCGTCGGCGCACCGATACTCGGACGAGATGCCGCGGTAATTGCGTCGATCAGCGTTGGCGGCCGAGCGGAGACATTCGAGGGCGATGCCCTGAGCGCAAAGGTCGCGACGATTCTGGCCGCCGCAAAGGGTCTGTCTCGGGTTGCAGAGGCCCTACCTGCGCCAGGAGGAGAACATTGAAGTATCCGCATATCTATGAAATGGGCTAGAGAGTCGAATACTCATCTACCGATTCGTTCGATCAGTTTCATTGCGTCGAAGGGTGCGTAGCCCTTGATGTCGTTGTCGAAGTACACATGGACGTCTCTGCCCGTGGCCGTCCAGTCCGAGATCTTCGCAGCCCATCGATCGAGCGCCGCATCCGTGTAGCCGCTGGCGTACAGCTCCTCGTCGCCGTGCAGGCGGGCGTACATGAAATCGGCTGTGGGGGTGTCGACGTACGGGTACTTGCCGGCGGTGTCGGCGACGACGAACGCAATATCGTTCTCTCGCAACAACTCCACTGCCGCTTCAGAGGCGAAACTCTGATGCCGCGCTTCCACGCAGTGCCGAAGCGGCCGCGACGACGAAGCAGGCAACAACACTCGATCCTCGGCCAATTTGTCGTCCCTCATGCCCGCCAACGAGACTGCAGCAGAGACCGTTCGGGGCAACATGGCAAAGAAATCCGACATCTTCTGCGCGTCGAATTCGAGATTCGGCGGCAACTGCCACAGGAACGGTCCGAGCTTGTCGCCCAGCGTCAGCACCCCGGTGGCGAAGAAGTTCGCGAGTGCCGCCTCGACTCCGACGAGCCGCTTGATGTGGGTGACGTACCGACCACCCTTGATGGAGAACACGAAGTCGTCCGGCGTCTCGTCGTGCCACTTGGTGAAGCTCGATGGCTTCTGCATCGCATAGAACGTGCCGTTGATCTCGATCGATGTCAGATGTTCCGACGCGTACCCGAGTTCCTTGCGATGCGCCAAGCCCGCCGGATAGAAATCTCCTCGCCAGGGCGCG
The DNA here is from genome assembly GCF_001647185.1 of Rhodococcus sp. EPR-147. NCBI lineage: Bacteria > Bacillati > Actinomycetota > Actinomycetes > Mycobacteriales > Nocardiaceae > Rhodococcus > Rhodococcus sp. EPR-147. The sequence continues at coordinate 1,699 of NZ_LVCU01000145.1, read as the reverse complement.
TACGTCCAACCGGAGATGCCGATCAGAACTCGGGGTCGACGCGACGCGGGCATGAGCAGACTGTAGACGGGCGCACAAGCAGGCACCGCAGGCCGTGATTGCCAACTAGCTGGCACCACCATCGCCACCGGACCATAATCGGTCTCTATGCGGTCGGGTGGACGAGCGGTGGTGTTGACGCTGGTCGCTGCCGGCGTGTGGCTCTTCGCGACGCCGTCGCTCGATCCCGGAACCGCGGACTTCGTCGCAAATCCGGCACCGGCCGTCGCACCCGTCGTCGAACCGCCACCACTGACCCTCGACGAACTCTCGGCTCGCGTCGATCCCACCGTCGTCACCCTCGCGGCGTCGGCCGGTTTTTCCGGCGTCGCGGGCACCGGCTTCGTCGTCGCCCCCGACGGGATCGTGCTCACCAACTTCCACGTCGTCGAAAACGCCCTCGAGATCAGTGCAGTGCACATGGGCAACGGACTGATCTACGACGCCACCGTGTTGGGTTACGACAAGTCCCGCGACGTGGCGGTCGTGCAGTTGATCACCGCGGCCGACCTGCCAGTGGTCGAGCTTGCACCGGACCCACTTCCCGACGTGGGTGACGAGGTGGTGGCCGTCGGGAATGCCTCGGGCGCAGGGGTATTGGTTCCTGCACCGGGCGCGGTCACGGCTCTCGATCAGCAGGTGCGTACACGCAGTTCGGTGGACGGTTCGGCCAACACTCTGGACAAGATGATTCGCGTCGATGCCGATGTGCGATCGGGGGATTCGGGCGGGCCACTGTTCGATGCCTGGGGCCGGGTGGTGGGCGTGAACACCGCTGGACTGTCGGACGAGGCGCGCAACGGCACCGAGTTCTCACCACCGCAGGCACCCGAGGCCTATGCCGTCCCCATCTCCGAGGCGGTCGCTGTGCTCGATCAGGTGATCGCCGGGCAGTCGGGCGGCACGGTGCATGTGGGCCCCACACCGTATTTCGGAGTCTCGGTGCGTGATGTGTCGGTCTTCGAGAACAAGCCGGCGATGGGGGCGGCCGTGGTCTCGGTGACCTCCGATTCCCCGGCCGAGATTCTCGGCTTGTCGGCGGGAGACATCATCGTCGCGATCGACGGAACGGACGTGCAATCCTCGTCGGATCTGTCGGAGGCACTCATCGGCCGCGTCCCCGGGGATTCCGCCGTCGTGGAGTGGGTGGACGAAGCGGGTGTCACCAGTTCCCGCACAGTCACTCTCGCCCAGGGAACCCCGACAGCTTGAGGGTCAGTCCTGCAACACCGACAACACATTTCCAGCCGGGTCGGTGAACCATGCGATCAGCGGGCCTCCGTGTCGAAAGATTCCCTTCTCGTCGGTTCCCATGGCAGGAGTGGAGCCTGCGGAACGACCCTGTATGTCCGGATATTGCTCGAACACAATCCCTTTGGCGATCAAGGCGTCGACAGCAATCTCGATATCGTCCACCGGGAAGTTCAAGATCGTGTACTGCGCGGGCACGTGCCCCGGACGCGGATAGATCAACACGATCGCCCCGGTCCCGAGGTGCAGCTCGAGCATGCCCATCTTGTTGTCGGTCACCGTCAGTCCGAGTGTCTCGGCGTAGAAGGCCCGCGCTGCGGGTAGGTCGTCGACTGCGAATCCGGAGAACGGCTGCCTGGTCAGCTCCAAGGATGTCATCGTCGAATTATCGCGCTCTCGCGCATGCCAC